>JBPCND010000151.1:0-11426 GCA_051001655.1 Nocardioides sp.
CTCCGCTCGGTCGTGATCTTCTGAACGCCTCACAGAACACCCCACAGGACGCCGGCGTGCGCGTCGACCACGTGGTCACCAGCGGGACGTTCTCGCTCGACGGCGAGACCCACCAGGTCGACAACAATGTCTGGGTGGTCGGCGACGAAGAGGAGTGCGTGGTCGTCGACGTACCCCCCGACGTCGCAGGGATCCTCGAGCTGGTCGCCGGACGGAAGGTGTGCGCCATCGTCTGCACGCACGCCCACGACGACCACGTCCGGGTCGCGCCGGCGTTGCGGGATGCCGTGACCGCGCCGATCCTGCTGCACCCCGACGACAAGTCGCTGTGGGACCTCACCCACGCAGACGACCTCTGGGACGCCGACCTCGCCGACGGTCGGGAGACCGCCGTCGCGGGCACCACGCCCACGGTGATCCACACGCCCGGGCACGCACCGGGCGCGGTGTGTCTCCACGCCGCGGACCTCGGCTGCGTGTTCACCGGGGACACCCTCTTCCAGGGCGGGCCGGGCGCGACGGGACGCTCCTTCAGCGACGCCGACGTGCTCGAGGAGAGCATCCGGTCGCGGCTCCTCGGTCTGCCCGACGAGACGGTCGTGCACACCGGCCACGGCGACGACACGACGATCGGTGCCGAACGAGCCGGGCTCAGCCACTGAGCCGTCCCTGCGACCGGCTCGGTCCCGGATCTCACGTGTCGATGGCTGTTGCGCCGGGTAACAGTCTCCTGTGACCGCGACCTACCGACTCCAGCTGCACTCCGGCTTCACCTTCGCCGATGCCGCGGACAGCGTGCCGTACCTCGCCGACCTCGGCGTCACGCACCTCTACCTGTCCCCGGTCCTCCAGGCCGCGCAGGGCTCTCAGCACGGCTACGACCTGGTCGACCACGCCCGTGTGAGCTCGGAGCTCGGCGGACAGTCGGGCCTGGAGTCACTCGCCGGGACGGCGCGCGAGCACGGTCTCGGACTCGTGGTGGACGTCGTCCCCAACCACATGGCGCTGATGGCACCCGAGACCGCCAACGCGCCGTTGTGGAAGGTGCTGGCCCAGGGCCGCGACGCGGAGACCGCGGGATGGTTCGACATCGACTGGGACGCGCTCGACGGGCGGATCGGCGTGCCCGTGCTCTGGGACAGCCTCGAGGAGACCCTCGCGAAAGGCGACCTCGTCCTCGGTGAGTACGACGGCTTCCCGATCGTGCGCTACCACGACCACTTGTTCCCGGTCGCCGAAGGCACTCTGCACGAGGGCGACGACGTGGCGACGGTGTTGTCCCGGCAGCACTACCTGCTGGCCGGGTGGCGGGAGAAGGCGGAGGTCCTGAACTACCGTCGGTTCTTCGACATCGACGGGCTCATCGCCGTCCGCGTGGAGGATCCCGATGTCTTCCAGGCCACCCATCGCACCCTGCTGGACCTGAACCACCGCGGCGTGATCGAGGGTTTCCGGATCGACCACCCCGACGGACTGGCCGATCCCGAGGGCTACCTCCGCGACCTCCGCCGGGCGAGTCGGATCGGGACCGCCATCTGGGTGGAGAAGATCCTCGAGGGTGACGAGAGGCTGCCGACGTCCTGGTCCTGCGACGGCACGACCGGCTACGACGCGCTTCGGGCGATCACCGCCGCGCTCGTCGACCCGACGACGGCACCGGCTCTCACCGAGGCGTGGGAGTCCACCGGTGCCACGACCGGTCTGCCCAGTGCCATGGACACCGCCAAACGCGAAGTCGTCGACCGGCTGCTCGGCCCGGAGCGCGCCCGGCTGGTCCGACGGGCCGGAGAGGCGATCCCCGACGTAGAGACTGCTCGACTGCTGGATGCGGTGACCGAGCTGTTGGTCGCCTGCGAGGTCTACCGGGCCTATGCGCGGTCGGCCCGTCCCGTTGACGCGAACGCCCGCAAGGTGCTCGAGGGTGCCTGCGACCGGGCTACGCAGGCACGGCCCGACCTCGCTGACGAGATCGGGCGTCTGACCCGGATCGCCGTCCGTCCCTCGGCGTCGAACGCAGCCGAGACCGACTTCGCCGTCCGCCTCCAGCAGACCTGGGGACCGGTGATGGCCAAGGCGATCGAGGACACCGCGTTCTATCGCTGGAACCGGATGGTCGCCCTCAACGAGGTCGGCGGCGACCCCGAGCTGCTCGCGGAGGCCGGCCCCGAGATCCTGCACTCGTGGGCTGAGCATCAGCAGGCGCACTGGCCGCTCGGCATGACGACGCTGACCACCCACGACACCAAGCGGAGCGAGGACGTCCGCGCTCGCCTCATCGCGTTGGCCGGAGACGCCGAGACCTGGGTCGCGTGCTCGGAGGCGTTCGCAGAAGCCGCTGTCGCGCACGAGGTGGACCTGCCCACGGCCCACCTGCTCTGGCAGACCCTGGCCGGGGTCGGTCCGGTGCTTCCGGAACGTCTGGAGACCTACCTGACCAAGGCCATGCGCGAGGCCAAGGATCACACCGCGTGGGTCGACGGGGACCCGGAGTACGAGGGGCGGGTGATGGACCTCGCCACCGAGGCCACGACACACGGCCCGCTCAAGGCGGTCGTCGACACCGCGATCGACCACAACGACCAGGCCATCCGGGCCGTCGTCCTGGCCCAGAAGCTGCTGCAGCTGACCGTGCCGGGCTCGCCGGACACCTACCAGGGATGCGAGGTGGTGAGCCTCACCCTCGTCGACCCCGACAACCGTCGCCGGGTCGACTACGACGCGCACCGCAAGCGCCTCGAGGAGCTGGGCGAGCCCGACGCCGCGCCCCGCGACCTGGACGACGAGAAGCTCCTCGTCACGGTCCGCGCGCTGGCGCTCCGCAAGGAGCTCAGACACTGTTTCGGTGACGCGGGCCGCTACTCTCCGGTCGAGTCCAGCAGCCGGCACGCGGTGGGCTTCACCCGCGGACAGGAGGTAGCGGTCCTCGTCACCCGGGCGCTGCAGCGACTCGACGCCGCAGGCGGCTGGGGCGACCACCACGTCGTCCTCCCTGACGGGCTGTGGCGCGACGAGCTCACCGGCTCCCTGCACGAGGGTGGGCGGCTGCGCTGCTCCGAGGCACTCGAGACGTTGCCCGTCGCCCTGCTTCGTCGCGTGCACATCTGATGCGTCGGCTCACGGTGTGGGCGCCGTCGAGCGAGCGGGTGGAGCTGCTGCTCGGCGACGAGCGCCACGGGATGGTGGTCCACGGCGAGTCATGGGCTGTGGATGTCGACGCCCCGGACGGGACGCCGTACGCCTTCTCCCTCGACGGAGGTCCCCCGCGCCCCGACCCGCGCGGTCTGCGCCTGCCCGAGGGACCGCACGGCTGGTCGGCGCTCTACGACCCGACCGGGTTCGGGTGGAGCGACCAGGCCTGGCAGGGGAGACCGCTCGAGGGCACGGTCCTCTACGAGGTGCATGTCGGGACCTTCTCCCCTGAAGGCACGCTGGACTCCGCGACCGCACGCCTCGGACACCTCGTTGACCTGGGGGTGGACGTCCTCGAGCTGCTCCCGCTCGCGCCGTTCCCCGGCCGGCACGGGTGGGGCTACGACGGCGTCGCGCTCTGGGCGGTGCACGAGGGGTACGGCGGACCCGAGGCGCTGCAGCGGTTCGTCGACGCGGCGCATGCGGCCGGTCTCGCAGTCTGCCTCGACCTGGTCTACAACCACCTCGGCCCGGACGGGAACTACCTCGGTGAGTTCGGTCCGTACCTCACCGACGAGCACGCCACGCCCTGGGGCTCCGCGGTCAACCTCGACGCCGCCGGGAGCGACCAGGTCCGGTCGTGGGTGCTGGACAACGTCGCGATGTGGTTCCAGGACTTCCACGTCGACGGGCTGCGGCTCGACGCCGTGCACGAGCTGCACGACAGCAGGGCGGTGCACCTGCTCAAGGAGATGTCCGCGCTCACCGACCGGATCGCCGGCGATGTCGGCCGGCCGCTGTGGCTGATCGCCGAGTCCGACCGCAACGACCCCGGCACGGTGACCCCGCGGGGCGCCGGTGCAGCTGTCGGCGGGAGGGGGCTGCACGCCCAGTGGGCCGACGACGTCCATCACGCGCTGCATGTCGCCCTGACCGGTGAGTCGCACGGGTACTACGCCGACTTCGCCGCACCCGAGGCCCTGGGCAAGGTCATGCGGTCGCCGTTCTTCCACGACGGCAGCTGGTCGTCGTTCCGGGGCCGGTCGCACGGGCGTACGGTCGATCCGGCGACCGTGCCGGGGTGGCGGTTCGTCGCGTCGCTGCAGACCCACGACCAGGTCGGCAACCGCGCAGCCGGGGACCGGCTCTCGCACCTCCTCGACACCGATCTGCTCGGCTGTGGTGCGGTGATGCTGCTGACCTCACCCTGGACGCCGATGCTGTTCATGGGGGAGGAGTGGGGCGCGTCGACGCCGTGGCAGTTCTTCACCGACCACACCGACCCGGAGATCGCGGGGGGGACCCGGCGGGGTCGTCGTGCCGAGTTCGGCGCGCATGGCTGGGCCGCGGAGGACGTGCCTGATCCGCAGGATCCCGAGACCTTTCGGCGCTCGAAGCTCGGTTGGTCGGAGGTGTCGACCGGTGACCACGCGAGCCTGCTGGGGTTGTACCGCGACCTGATCGCGCTCCGCCGTACGACGCCGGACCTGCGCGACGGGGATCTCTCGCGGGCCGGCGCGACCTGGGAGCACGAGACGCGTCGGCTCGACGTCCGTCGCGGCGGTCACCGGGTCCTGGTCAACCTCGGTGAGGAGCCCTGGGAGACCTCCGCGTCCGGCCCGGTCCTGCTGGCGTGGGGATCGGACGCGGCGGTCTCGGGCGCGGCCTCCGGCTCGCCGGTGCTCGTGCCGGCGCGAGGTGCCGTCATCGTGGCGCCATGACCGCCGTCGTCCAGTCGACCTGACGCAGGCCGCAGGCCCCGTATGTCGCCACGGCTGCTGCGTTGGACGCGGGAGTGTGCACCCGGACTCCACTAGCTCCGGCTGCGGCCAGGGCTGCCATCACGGACCGGTTGACCCGGCGACCGTAGCCCTGACGCTGATGGTCCTGATGGGTGCCGACCGGCTCCAGAATCGCGCAGCGTCCGGGCCCTGCGAACCAGCCGGTCGCCGCCGCGGCGGGCTCACCCGACGGCGTCCGGGTGACCATCTCGAAGCGGCCGTCGTACGTCGGGCCGGTCGTCATCCGCTCCCACAGCTCGGGGGTGAACGTCGACCCCGGGGCGAAGGCGGACCTCTGCACGGCGACCCTGGCCTCGACGTCGGCCGGACCGTCGAGGGGTCGGGTGTCGGCGTCCGGCCCACTCGCGTACTCGGGCCTGAGGTCACGGTGGAGCAGCACCCAAGGGTCGGGGTCGACGGACCAGCCGCACTCCAAGAGCAACCGTCGGACGGTCGTGCCGCTGAGTGCATCGGCGAAGCCGAAGTCGGCCATCACCGTCACCATCGCTTCGGCCAGCCGGCGGTCGCGGTCCCGGTCGGGCGCCATGCCGGTCCGGAGGACGACGTCCTCTGCCAGACCGACGGCCACGGGGTCGCCGTCGTCCTCCCAGACCAGGAAGGCGTCGGCGATCCGCTCGTCGGGGAGTCGGAGGTGCCACCCGATGTCGCCCGAGTGCAGGTTCGCCGTGAAGGCCGCGGCCCCGGTCCACGCATCGAGCGGCGCGACGAGCTCCGCGGCGAGCTCGCGTCCTCCTCGGCTCACGGTGATCGTCATGCGTGCACCCTAGGCAGTGCTCAGCCGCCGGGGCGACGGGTTATCTCCCCTGTCCTGGTCCGACCCACCGGGGTCCACCCGGCCCGCCCGCCCCGCCCGGCCCGGCCTAGCGGTGGCCTAGCGGGGTCGATCATCGGCATGGGGTGCCGGTGATCGACCCGCCAGCGCCGGGTCCTGGGCCGGCATGCCGCACACTGGGACCGTGGGAATCGTGCGGACTCGTCGAACTCTCCTCGCGGCAGCGGTCGCGCTGGTCGTGCTGCCCGCAGGTGCTGGGTCAGCAGCGATCCCTGATGATCCGCGCGGCAACGTCCCGGCGATCCGCGTCGACACCCTGCCCCGCGCCTGGGCGATGGCTGGTGAGGACGACGTCGCCCGCGCGAGGCCCCTGCCGATCCCGACCGGCTGGGGCCCGAACGCCGCGGAGATCAGCCGAGCACGCGAGCTCGTCGCAGACCTGACCCTGCGGCAACGGGCGGGCCAGGTGATCCACGCCGAGTACGTCGGCACCTCTTCACCCACCGGTCTCGTCAACCGGCTGCACCTCGGGGGAGTTGTCGTCTTCTCCGGGAACTATCGCGGCACCGAGCAGATCCGACTGAGCAACCGGACCCTTCAGCAGTCCGCTCGTGAGGCGGGCCGGGAGTTCCCGGTGGCGATCGGCGTGGACCAGGAGGGTGGTCTGGTCGAACGGGTCACCGGCGGAACCCGGCTCCCGACGTTCATGACCGCCGGGGCCGCCGGACGACCTCTGTTGACCCGGGCCGCGGCGGTCGCCAGTGGCCGGGAGCTTGCCGCGCTGGGCTTCACCACCGACTACGCACCCGTCGCCGATGTGACGCTCGGACGTGCCGATCCGACGATCGGTGCCCGGTCGGCCGGTGTCCGGCCGCGTGTGGTGGCAGCGCAGACGGTCGCTGCGGCCCGCGGCTACAGGTCGGCGGGCGTCATATCGACCCTCAAGCACTTCCCGGGGCACGGTTCGGTCACGGCGGACAGCCACCTCACGCTGCCGGTGCAGCAGAAGTCGGTCCGGGAGCTCGCCGCCGGTGACTTCGTGCCGTTCCGGGCGGGCGTCGACGCCGGCCTGCCCAGTGTCATGGTCGGCCACATCGACGTACGCTCGGTCGACCCGGGAACGCCTTCGTCGCTGTCCCGGCCGGTGGTCGAGGGCCTGCTCCGCGGACGCTTGGGCTTCGACGGACTGGTGGTCACCGACTCCTTGACGATGCAGGCCGTCGCGGACAGGTTCCCCAGCGGCCTCGCAGCCGTCCGGGCACTCCGAGCCGGTGCCGACGTCGTGCTGATGCCGGTGTCGGCGCGAGGGGCCCGCGACGGGATCCTCCGGGCGGTGCAGAGTGGTCGGCTTTCCTCGGAGCGACTGGCCCAAGCGGCAACGCGACAGGTGGCCCTGCTGATCCACCAGCGCAACCAACGCAACCAGGACATAAGCCCGGCTTTGCCAGGAGCGGGAGGAGCGGCGTCGTACCGCTGGTCAGCCGCCGCGATCACCTCGGTCGCGGGCCCCTGCCAGGTTCGGCTCGTCGGCGGCCGGGTCAAGGTCACCGGTCCTGGGATCGAGGTGTCCCGCTTCCGCGCAGCAGCGTCGGCCGCCGGTCTCGCGGTGGGACGCGGCGGTACGACGGTGCGGCTGGTCGGCATTGGCGGTGACGCGGTCCGCGGGGACGTCGTCGTGGCGATGGACACCCCCTACGTGCTCGGCGACAGCAGCGCCCCGGTGAAGCTCGCGACCTACGGCACGACCTATGGGGCGATGGCCGCGCTCGTCGATGTGTTGCTCGGGCGTCGGGGCGCACCAGGCGCCCTCCCGGTCCCCGTGGTCGGCGTGCCGCGAGGCGGCTGCTGAGCGCCGCAGGCTACCTCGGCGCTCCCGTCGCAACCAGGCCGACACCGAGGCCGATCATCGAGACGCCTCCAGCCGCTCCGATGGCCTCGCCCCGGCGCGGGCCGGCGTCGAACCAGTGCCGCACCTGGCTGGCCCCCATGGCCCACACGCTGTCCGACACCAAGCCGATCAGGAACGCGAGCACACCCAGCACCAACATCT
The DNA here is from genome assembly GCA_051001655.1 of Nocardioides sp. GTDB lineage: Bacteria > Actinomycetota > Actinomycetes > Propionibacteriales > Nocardioidaceae > Nocardioides_B. Next base: position 7,754 of record JBPCND010000151.1, read on the forward strand.
GCGTCCGGACCCCGCCGTCCCCGCGTTCGACGAACTGTGGCAGCACGGCGGCGAAGATCATGAACGCCTTCGGGTTGGAGACGCCGACGACGAAGCCCTGCCGCAGCGCCTGACCCAGGGGCAGTGTCGCGGACCCGTCAACGCCACCCTGCTCGGTGAATGCGCGGCGGTGCCGGACCGCCTGGACGCCGAGGTAGACGAGGTACGCCGCGCCTGCGAGCTTGAGGACGGTGAAGACCAGGATCGACTCCGCGACGACCACGCCGAGGCCCAAGGAGACCAGGACCAGCACGACGAGCAGGCCCAACGAGTTGCCGAGCACCGAGGCGAGCGCGACCGTGCGGCCATAAGTCAGCGCGCGACCGACCACGAAGACGACCGATGGACCCGGGATCGCGATCAGGATGAACGCGGCGACCCCGAAGGCGATGAGCTGCTCGGCGCTGACCATGGACACAGTCTGCCGCACCGGCCACGCCAGGTGCCCGGTTCGTGCGCCGGTTTCGAGGCTGTGCGTGGAAGTGGCGCGCGGCTGTGCGGTTCGTGCGCCGGTTTCGAGGCTGTGCGTGAAAGTGGCGCGCAGTTGCGCGGTTCACCCGCCGGTTCGACGCTGTGCGTGAAATTTGCGCGGCGACGGTGACAGACTCGGTGACATGGATGCGGACGCCGTACGACGATCGGCGCTGAACCTGGACGGGGCCACGGAGCGCGACCACCACGGGTTCCCGTCGTTCCGCACGCACCGGAGGATCTTCGCGACGCTGCCCGACCCCGCGCACCTGCACGTGATGCTGGCCGAGGAGGAGATCCGTGCCGCCGTTGCCGAGTGGCCGGACTGGTGCGAGGAGAAGTGGTGGGGCAAGAAGCTCGCCGCGCTCCGGGTCAACCTCGCCGGGTGCGACGAGGCGGTCGTGACCGAGCTGGTCGAGGACGCCTGGCGGCCGCACCCCTGACGGCCGGGCCGGCGCGGCCCCACCCCTGACGGCCGGGGCGGCGGGTGAGCCGGGTCAGAAGGGCCGCACGAGCAGGGCAGTGCCCTTTCCCGCGACGCGGGTCATCACCAAGGTGGCTTCTTCGTCGCCGCTCAGGGCCAGCCGTCTGCGCAGCTGCTCCGGCACGATGTCCACCCCGCGCTTCTTGATCGTCAGTCGGCCCACGCCGCGCTGCCGGAGCGCCAGCCGCAGAGCCTTCTCCTTGTAGGGCAGCTCCTCCAGCACCTCGTAGGAGCGGGCGAAGGGCGTCGTGAACGCCTGGTCGCCGGTGACGTAGGCGATGTGCTCGTCGACGAGGCCGCCGTCGATGCCGGCTGCGACTGCCGTGACCAGGCCGGCCCTGATGACGGCGCCGTCCGGCTCGTAGAGGTAACCGCCGAGGGGTCGGACACCTGTCGTGCCGGGGTCGTCCTCGTCGGTCAGCGTCGCCAGACCGGTCGCCCGCAGGACAGTCGCGCGTCGTCGTACCGTCGCCAACGCGGGCGACCACAACACTGCCTCCTTGACGTCGCCGTCATCGCTGACGAACTCTGCCTCGACTCCTGCTGGCACCAGGTGATGGGGCACTCCGGGGGCGACCTTGACGCAGGAGGCGCGGCGGAGCAACGCCTCGACGAACGGCCACGGTGGCGACCAGCCATCGACGTCGAAGATCCGGCCGGCCGCGGACCTCCGGGCAGGGTCGGCGAAGACCACCCCGAAGCCGGCCAGGTCGAGGCGCTCGGCCTCTGCCTCCTGCACGGCCCCGCCGAGACCAAGGGCCGCGAGGTTGGCTCGGGCGACCTCGACGCGGAGAGGGTCGCTGTCGATCCCGGCGACGGTGAGTCCGGTCCGGGAGAAGGCGATCAGGTCCCCGCCGATCCCGCAGCCGATGTCGAGGACCGATCCCGGCTCGGCGAGGGCGACCCGGGCAGCCCGATGCCGGGCGACGCGCCACCGGGTGGCCTGCTCCAGACCGTCCGGAGTGAAGTAGAGGTGCTGCGCGAGGTCGCCGAGCTTGGCCCGGGCCCGCAGTCGGAGCTCGACCTGGGTGAGCGCAGCGGCGGCATCGGTCGGTTCGGTGTCGCGACGCAGGACGCCGGCGGTGCGCAGCGCATCCCCCTGCTGCTCGGCGTACACCGTCGAGGCCCGCTCAAGCAGGCGCTGGCCGGCCGGCGCCAGCAGCCGGCGGAAGGCCGCGAGGTCCATGCCAGGCAGTCTGGCACTCGACTTGACCGAGTGCTAATCGCGGCATAGATTCGCGTTAGCACTCTCCACCCGAGCGTGCTAGCGCTTGCGATCGGCGCCCGACCCCCGCGACGGCGGGTGTCTCACCGCAAGCACGAACTTCAGCAACATCCAATCAACCGTCTCGCAGTTCACACGGAAAAGTGGAGGGTCGGCAACGTGTCGGTCAACATCAAGCCTCTCGAGGACCGGATAGTCGTGCAGCCGCTCGACGCCGAGCAGACCACGGCCTCCGGCCTGGTCATCCCGGACACCGCCAAGGAGAAGCCCCAGGAGGGCGAAGTCATGGCCATCGGTCCGGGTCGGGTCGACGACAACGGCAATCGGGTCCCGCTCGACGTCACCGTCGGCGACAAGGTCATCTACAGCAAGTACGGCGGCACCGAGGTCAAGTACGCCGGCGCCGAATATCTGATCCTCTCGGCCCGCGACGTGCTCGCGGTCGTCGGCTGACCCAGCCGTTCACCGCTTCACCTCTCGCAGCACAGCGACTCAGCCCCGGCTGGCCTGACAGGTTCGGGCTGCCGGGGCTTTGTCGCCTCAACGAACCAACGACGCAAAGGAGCATCGGGAGATGCCGAAAATTCTGGAGTTCGACGAGTCCGCTCGCCGTTCGCTCGAGCGCGGTGTCGACGCGCTCGCCCACGCCGTCACGGTGACGCTTGGCCCAGGGGGCCGCTACGTCGTCCTCGACACGAAGTGGGGCGCTCCGGCCATCAACAACGACGGCGTGACCGTCGCACGTGAGATCGAGCTCGACGACCCGTTCGAGAACCTCGGTGCCCAGCTGACCAAGGAGGTCGCGACCAAGACCAACGACGTGGCCGGGGACGGCACCACCACCGCGACCGTGCTGGCCCAGGCGATGGTGCATGAAGGCCTGCGCGCAGTCGCCGCCGGTGCCAACCCGATGAGTCTCAAGCGCGGCATGGACCAGGCCGTCGAGGCCGTCAACCAGGCGTTGCTCGACGCCGCCCGCGACGTCGACGACAAGGCCGACATGGCCGCGGTGGCAACCGTCTCCTCGCGCGACGCACACATCGGCGACCTGCTGGCGCAGGCGTTCGACAAGGTGGGCAAGGACGGTGTCATCACCGTCGAGGAGTCCAACACGATGGGCACCGAGCTTGAGTTCACCGAGGGGATGCAGTTCGACAAGGGCTACATCTCGCCCTACTTCGTCAGCGACGCCGAGCGCATGGAGGCGGTCCTCGACGACCCGTACATCCTGCTGCACCAAGGCAAGATCTCGGCGATCTCCGACCTGCTTCCCCTGCTGGAGAAGGTCATCGCGGCCGGCAAGCCGCTGTTCATCCTCGCTGAGGATGTCGACGGCGAGGCCCTCTCGACACTGGTCGTGAACAAGATCCGCGGCACCTTCAACGCCGCCGCGGTCAAGGCGCCGGCTTTCGGCGACCGCCGCAAGTCCATGCTGCAGGACATCGCCATCCTGA
>JBPCND010000152.1:0-5677 GCA_051001655.1 Nocardioides sp.
ACCATGGTGAGCGTGGCACTGCTCGTGACCTGTGGAATGAATGTCAGCAGCGCCCCTCCGGCCAGGGTCACCCCAAGCAGCAGCGTCACGGGTCGCACTAAGGGCAGGTACCCCGCGCCCGCCGCACCGGCGGCGGGGCCGTGAGGCCGCCGGGAGGGGCTGTCGAGCGTCCGGCCGAGGGCGAAGGCAGGTAGCGCACCCAACAGAGGGCAGGCGCCGGCGACGAATACCACCCAAAAGCCGAACGTCTCGGCCACCCAGGGTGCCGCCGGCAGGAGCAGCAGCTGCGGAGCAGCGATGGCGAGACCGTAGGCACCGATGGATCGGCCCCGACGCTCGGGCGGCGCCAGCTCGGCCACCGCGGCGCTGCCCGTCACGGTCAAGATCCCGAACCCGACGCCCCGGACAGCCGCGAGGGCCAGCGTAAGGGCCAGGCCGTCGCTCAGCAGGTGGCCCATCGACGGAATTCCGAGTAGGACCACCCCGGTCACCAACACCGGACCCCAGCCCCAACGCCGGATCAGTCGCGGCAACAGCGGTTGGGTCAGGACCGTGAAGAGCATCAACACGCCGTTGACGGCTCCCGACCCAGCTGCCCCGGCACCGCCGTGCGCGGCCCACAACGGGGACACGGGGAGGAGCAGGGCATAGCCGGAGAAGCCCAGGGTGGTCATCGCGAGCAGGTCGGGCGTGCCACGACGGGTGGCCATGGGCACGATCTTGCCGGAGCAGTCCCGGAAACGTGAATTGACCCGTCAGGGGGACGAAGCGTCCGTCCACGCGACCGTAGCGTCGGGAGCGCAGCGCCGCCGACTCGGGCATGGCCTGCGCGTCGAGCAGAGGAGAACTTGTGTCCGGGATCGCATTGAGCTTGCGCAAGACCTTCGCTCAGATCGAGGAGCTGCAGTCCTCCGCGGGTGCTCAGGACGACTCCGGGCCGTTGCGCCGGGTCGCCGTCGCCGCCGTCCTGACCAACCCCTACGCCGGCCAAGGATTCGTAGAGGACCTCTCGGATCTGGTTGAGGCGTCCGGGGAAATCGGCACCATGCTCGGCAGGGAAGCGGCCCGTTTGCTGGGCGCTCCCATCGAGAGCTACGGCAAGGCCGGGCTGGTCGGCACCGACGGGGAGCAGGAGCACGTCAACGCCGCCCTGACGTCGGTCTTCGGCAATGCCTTCCGCGACGCCATCGGGGGCGGCGAGGCATGGATCACCTCGGTCACCAAGCCCGCTACGCCTGGTTCCGTGCTCGACGTGCCCCTCGCGTTCAAGGACGACGTGTGGGTACGCAGCCACTACGACGCCCTCGAGATGCGGGTGCCCGATGCCCCCCACTCCGACGAGCTGGTCGTAATTGCCGCCGTCGCGAACCGGGGCCGCCTCAACGCCCGCGTCGGTGGACTCACCGTCGCCGAGTTCAAAGCCAGGGGCCACCAGTGACGGGCGTCCTCGCCGTCGTCGGTGCAGGCACCGTCCTGTCCGGTGACTTTGAGTCGCCGGTCCTGACGGACGTTGACACAGTCATCAGCGACGACGGCGTGATCACCGCCATCGGTCGACGGGAGGATCTGGCCACCGCCGTGGCCGCGGCCGACGTGGTGGTGGACGCCAATGGCGCCACCCTCGCCCCCGGCCTGATCGACTCGCACTGCCACGTTGTCCTCGGCGACTACACGCCCCGTCAAAAGACCGTCGACTTCCTGGCCAGCTACGTGCACGGTGGAATCACGAGCGTCGTCTCGCCGGGGGAGATCCACGCCCAGGGCCGGCCGCACGACGCCAACGGCGTCAAGGCTCTCGCGATAGCTGCGATGTCGTGCTTCCGCAACTTCCACCCAGGTGGCATGACCGTCCATGCCGGGTCAGTCGTGCTTGAGCCGGCCCTCGGCAAGCAGGATTTCGCCGACCTGGAAGCCGCCGGTGTCCGGCTGGCCAAGTTCGGGTTCGGCCTCTACGAGGACCCCGCTGACGGCTACGACCAGGTCCGCTGGGCCCAGCAACACGGCATCACCGTGATGTGCCACTCGGGTGGCGCGAGCATCCCGGGCAGCAAGCCAATCACCCCCGACCACCTTCTGCATCTCGCACCCGACGTGTGTGGGCACGTCAACGGTGGGCCGACCTCGCTCGATGCGGCCGGTGTCGACCGCATCATCGACCAGACGCCGATGACCCTGCAGCTAGTGCAGGCTGGAAACCTCAAGTCGGCGGTCCGCATCCTGCGCAAGTGCTACCAGGAAGGTCACTTCGCGCGGGTGGTGATCGGATCGGACACCCCGACTGGGACCGGCGTAATGCCACTCGGCGTGATCAAGACCGTCGCTGAGCTGGCCTCGTGGTCCGATATCGACCCTGCCATGATCTGGGCAGCCGCCACCGGCAACAACGCCCGAACCTGGGCGCTGCCCGCCGGCTTCATCCGCGAGGGCGCCGCGGCGGACCTGGTCGTGATGGATGCCCCGTGGGGCTCGACGAAGGATGACGCGCTCGGTGCCCTGAGCATCGGCGACATCCCGGGCGTGACCGCGGTGGTCACTGGCGGAGTCCTGCGCAACCTCACCAGCCGCAACACCCCGCGCGCCGCACGGCTGGTCGAGGTGTCGCCCCGGATGCCGCACCTCGAGTCGGCCGGTCACTAGACCACACATCCACAACCAGGAGCCTTGGGGACGTCTATGGCATTCAAGATGGTGTTCGACGGTGACAAGTGTCAGGGATACGCGAACTGCCTCATCGAGGCCCCAGAGATCTGGGACTTCGACGAGGACGCGGACACTGCCGTGCTGCTGCAGGAGTTGCCTGACGAGGCGCTGCGGGCGAAGGCCGAGGCCTCGGCCCGCGGCTGCCCCGCCCACGCGATCGCCGTGGAAGACGTCGACGGTTGAAGTACATGTCCGTCGTTGGTGCCTCACTTACGGCCGTGCACGCCATCAGAGGCCTGCGCGAGCGAGGGTTCGGGCACGACCTCATTCTTGTGGGCGTCAATCGGCAACCGATTCGACGCGAAGCTGAGGTTTGTCGGCCTTGCCCAGGGGCGCAGCGACTTGATCATCTAGCGCGCCGACCAGAGTTCGCCGTAGCACTCGACGGCCGGGCCGGCGTGGTGCACAGGGCGGTGCGTCGGGTCGCCCTGGCTCTTGGCCACCTACCGCCTGGCGGCGCGGCTTGCGCCCCGCTGGGCGGACTGCCGCCCCACGGCGTCCGGCGCGGCCATCGCCGCACCTGGCTTCCCGCCCACGATCAAATACCACAGAGGAGACACCCATGACCGAATCAGCAGTAGCCGAAAATCAGGACGCGCTCTCCATCATCGAGCTCTTCCCCCAAGACGAGGATTGGTCGCTGCAGACCATGCGCCTCCTGGCTCAGGTGGCCGTCGGAGGAGCGGATCTCTTTGAGTGCGCTCGCACCGCGTCTCGCATCGGGGACCAAACGACGGACGGGGAGGTTTGGCAGCGCGAGTGGAACCGCACCGCTAAGGAGACCAGTGCGGCCGGAGAGGCCGCCCTCGAGCGCGGCGAAATCACGACCGCGCGCCGTGCCCTCTTCCGCTCGTGCAGTTACTACCGCCACTCGGAGTTCTTCCTCAAGTCCGCCGATCCGCGCCGCGAGGAGGCCTATCGCAAGGGCACCAGCAACTTCCAGAAGGCGGCTGAGCTCACTGACGGCCTGATCGAGCGCATCCAGGTGCCCTTCGAGGGTCAAACGATGGACGGCTACTTCGTGCGGCCCGACAACTCCGGCGAAGCGCGGCCCACGGTCCTCTCCCTCGGCGGCGCCGACTCCTGGGCCGAGGAGCTCTACTTCCTCGGCGGCTGCGAGTTTCCGGCACGTGGAATGAACGTCGTCATGGTGGACACCCCCGGACGCGGAAGCTCGCTGCGTTTCAAGCAGATGTACAGCCGCCCGGACTACGAGGTGCCGGTCAAGGCGATCTTCGACTTCCTCGAGCATCGCGACGACGTCGACACCGACCGCTTCGGGCTCGCCGGCGTCAGCTTCGGCGGGTACTACGCGCCGCGCGCCGCCGCGTTCGAGCCGAGGGTCAAGGCCGTGGCAGCTTGGTGCGGCACCTGGAGCATCCTCACCGACTTCTACGAGTTCTACCCGCCGCTCCAAGAGCAACTGCAGTGGCTCTCCGGCTCGAAGGACGACGCCGAGGCCCGCAGGAAGCTCGCCGAGTTCACGCTCGACGGCGTCGCCGACAAGATCGACATTCCGGTCTACGTCATGCACGGCACCGACGACATCATCATGGACATCAAGGGTGCCGAGAGATTCGTCAAGGCGCTCACAACTGGCGACGTCACCGTCGACATCTACGACGGAGCCGGCTCGTTGCACTGCAGCTACGACTACTTCACCGTGGCCACGGCGCGACTGACCGACTGGTTCGTCCATCGACTGGCCTGAACGGCTGAATGGACCCGGAAGGGTAACGCGGTCGAGTCCGCTCCCCTCCTACGGTGGATCAACGTCCAGATCGGAAGGTGACACGCGTGTACAGCCTCCACATGCTCCTCTGGAAGATCCGAAGGGACGCAACTGTCAGGGATCGTTACTTGGCCGACCCTGAGTCCGTGCTCGACGAGTTCGGTGTGGACGGAGAGTTGCGCGACTTCATGCGGAACCTGGACTTCAAGTCGATGTACGAGCGCGGAGCCAACCCCTACCTCCTGTACTTCTGCGCCATCCAGCTCGAGGTGGATCGCGCGGACTACTACGCACAGATTCGAGGAGAGAAAGTCTGATGGCCAAGCAGGGACGGATTGTCGGCGCGTTCACCGCCTCGCACTCGCCGGGGATCACCGGCTGGCCCGAGCGTGCGGACGAAGTCCAGCGCGCTGCCGTGGAGCAGGCGTACGTCGATGTTCGCGACAGGATCGACGCGCTCCGGCCGGACGCGGTCATCGCTGTCTCGGTGGAGCACTTCACCAACTTCCACCTGGGGAATCTCCCGGCCTTCGCGATCGCCACGGGCGACTCCTACCTGGGCCCCGTCACCCGGGAGATGGGGTCGTTCCTCGACGTCGAGCAACACCAGTACCCGGGCCACGCCGAGCTGGGACGTCACCTCTACGAGTTCGCGCTGGACTCGGAGTTCGACCCGTCCCTGGTCGAGGGTGGTCTGGACTTCGACGAGAACTTCTGCGTGCCCTTCAAACATTTCGACCCGCAATCGAGCTTCCCGATGGTCCCGATCATCGTGAACGGGGTAAATCCACCCTGGCCGTCGCCGAAGCGCTGCTACGACTTCGGCCGGATGCTTCAGCGGGCAGTCGAGGCGCAGTCGATCGTCGAGCGCGTGGTCGTCGTCGGGACCGGTGGCCTCTCGCACTGGGTCGGTCTTCCCGAGTCTGGCCAGATCAACGAGGCGTTTGACCGAGACTTTCTTGAGCGTCTCGAGTCGGGTGATCCCGAGCGTCTCACCGACTACACCCGCGAGGAGATCGACGAGGCGGGCAACGGCGCCCACGAGATCCGGACCTGGCTCGTCGCTGCAGGCGCAGCGGGCACGGGCTTCGACGTCCTCGTCTATGAACCGGTGCCCGCGTGGCTGACCGGCACTTCGGTCACCGCAGCGCGGCTGTGAACAACCACCAGCCGTCGCCAGAACAAGGAGAGATCATGAGCAAGCTTCCCAAGGTGACCGGTCGCGAGATGCGCGGGGTGATGGCC
>JBPCND010000153.1:0-4094 GCA_051001655.1 Nocardioides sp.
GTGTAGCCGACCACGATGCGGCCGAGCCGCTCCCGCATATCGGACAGGGACACCGACAGTGCAAGGATCGCCATGACCTCGGAGGCGGCGGTGATGTCGAAGCCGGTCTGCCGGGTGACACCGTCCATCCGTGAACCCAAGCCCACCACAGTGTTCCGAAGGACCCGGTCGTTGACGTCGAGCACTCGGCGCCAGGTGATGTTGTTCAGGTCCAGACCGCTGGCGTTGCCCTTGTGCAGATGGTTGTCGACCATCGCCGAGAGCAAGTTGTGAGCCGCGGTGACGGCGTGGAAGTCGCCGGTGAGGTGCAGGTTGAGGATCTCCATCGGGACGACCTGGCTGTAGCCACCACCCGCCGCTCCGCCCTTGATCCCGAATGTGGGGCCCATGGACGGCTGCCGGATGGCGACCGTCGCCCGTTTCCCGATGTGGCTCATCGCCTGACCGAGCCCCACGGTCGTCGTGGTCTTGCCCTCACCCAACGGCGTCGGGGTCACGGCCGAGACGACGACGTACTTCGCCTTCGGACGGTCGGCGAGCTCCTCGATCGCCTCGAGCCGGATCTTCATGACGTCGCGGCCGTAAGGCTCTAGCAGATCCGGTCGCAGGCCCATCCCCTCGCCAATGCCGTCGATCGGCTTCAGTGTTGCGCCGCGGGCGATCTCGAGGTCGCTCGGAAAGGCCATGCTGGTGTCTCCTCAGGTGGTCTGAACAGGGCGGGCTGCCGTCTAGCGGATGCTCTCGATGCCGAACTCGGTGCCGGCGTCGACCAACGCCTCGGCCAGATATCTACCGGACGAGCGCTCGCAGTGCAGGAGATAGCCGGGCACCCCGTCCTGGTCATCTCGGATGACATCGGTCACCAGACGAGCTACCGACGTCCGGAGCGCGGAACCGTCGGGCGTGACGTCATCGGAGAAGTCGATACTGCAGACCTTCGAGAGCAGGTCCGCGCTGCGCGGCCCGGCCAGCCGGACCAACGCCCGACCGTGGGTGAGATCGACCACCGAGGCGAATGCGTCGCAGGATTGCGTCTCGGACTCGAGTCGGGCTCGGACGTCGGAGGAGGCTGCCTGCTCGGCGAGCACCAGCCACTCCCCAGGGCCGGATCCCACGACCAGGCTGGCGTCGGGCCCCCTCGTCGTACGGGCGAACCCCGTCCCCAGCGCCCGGGCAACCGGTCCCTCGGACGCCGCGCGCACGCCGAACTTCGCCATCCCGGACAAGTCGATCATGCGCACCGGCGTATCCGCTTCCCCTCCGGTGGCCCGCTGCGCTGCAAGCACATCGTCCGGCTTGATCGGGCTGCGAGGCTGCCCCGGGGGCCGGGTGGCGGCAGCCAGCGGCTCGGGCGCGTCGGTGACCAGCTGCTGGCGTTCACCGGACGGGTCGACGTGGGCCAGGTGCTCGGTGACCCGCGCGGAGATGTCACGGCCGTCGGGCAGCCGCACGGTCACTTCGGTGCCGGCTGACGCCAGCGAGGCGTCGAGCTGGCCCAGACAGATCGACCCGCGCAGGGTCGGCGACATTCGGCTGGGGGTGATCCGGCCGACGATGTCGAGCGTCGTTCCGCGGCCCGGCCGCACGATCTGGCTGGCCTCGGGCGGCACGATCGACCCGTCCACCGGCTGCAGCCCGACCAGCCGCATGCCCCCGGTCTCCCCGTGCTGCCAGACGAGCTCGGGCTTCCCTGCGAAGTCCGCCTTGTCGAGCTTGACCGCCCAGTCCAGCCCGGCGCTGTACGCGCGGGTCAGCCCGTCGGTGTCCTGGCCGACGATGAGATGACCCTTCTCCAGCCGCAGGATGCGCTGGGCCTCCACCCCGAACGCCGCGACGCCGAGATCCTGGCCGTGCTCGAGCAGCGCCTCCCAGACGTGCAGGCCGTACCCCGCCGGCACGTGCAGCTCGTAGGAGAGCTCGCCGGTGAAGCCGATTCGCCACAGGACGCAGTCGTCCACTCCGGCGATCCGGCCGCTACGCACGTTCATGTACGGGAATGACTCGGCCGAGAGGTCGATGCCCCCGGTCAGCCGTCCGACGAGTTCGCGAGAGTGTGGCCCGGCGACGTTGATGCTGGCGTAGGCGGTGGTGACCGGCGTGACATGGACCTGCCATTCCGGGTGCTCTGTCTGCAGCCAGTTCTCCACCCACTCCCACACGGTCCCCGCACCCGAGGAAGTCGTGGACATCAGGTAGTGGTCCTCGCCCAGCCGGCCGGTGACGCCGTCGTCCATGACCACACCGTCCTCGGCGCACATGACGCCGTACCGGACCCGGCCCACACCGAGCTTGGACCACTTGTTGACGTAGAGCTGGTTCAGGAGCTTGGCGACATCCGGGCCGCGCAGGTCCAGCTTGCCGATCGGGGTGACGTCGATGATCCCGACGTTCTCCCGGACCGCACGGACCTCCTGGACCGGGTCGCCGTAGTGCTCGGGACGGATCCACTGCCCGGCGACCAGGGGTCGGGCGCGATGGCGCTCGTGCCAGGACTGCAACGGTGAGTACCGGACCGGCTCGAAGATCCGGCCGGCCAGCGCACCGAGGGTCACCGGAGCGTACATCGGGCGCCAGGTCGTCGTCCCCGTCTCGGCGATCGTGCTCCCGGTCGCCTCGGCGAGCACGGCCACCGCGTTGACCAGTTCCAGCTTGCCCTGGACCGGTCCCATCGTCACCGTCGTGTAGCGCTTGGCCAGCTCTGCGGAGTCGTAGCCCTCCCGGGCGGCGGAGATGATGTCCTTGCTCGAGACGTCCTCGGAGAAGTCGACGATCCCGTGGGTGCCGGCACGGAACAACTCGGGGTGTAGGTCCAGCGGGAGGTCCGGGATCGTGACAGCGGCCTGCTCACCCGGGCGGTCGCGCCCAGCGTCTGGACGACTGGTCGGCGTGGTCGCGACCCGATCCCGGCGCAGAGCGGCAGCGCGGCGGGCGGCCTCGCTACCGACGGCGCTGCCGTGGGCGAGTAGCTGCTCCAGGCTGCCGTCGCCCAAGATCGCGCCGGCGGCGAGGACGTTGTCGGGCATGGTCGTACGGTCCGGTACGAACCGCGCAGCCTCCGGTGCGGAGATCGGCCGGGTCCCGGCCATGTTCAGCAGCGAGGTCGTCGACGTCCAACCCACCGCGGTCACCAGCAGATCGGCCTCGATCGTGGCACCGTCGGTCAGCTCGACCGCACAGAGCCCGCCCCGGCGCCCGCGGGCCCGGAGGATGTCCTGACCCCGGCGCGGGTCGACGACGGCCACGACGTCGACGCCCACCCGCCGCAGGTCATCAGCAGCGGCATCCCCGGCGGCGTTGGCCGACAGGACGACGGCGCGCTGGCCGGGTCGTACGGCGTAGAGGTTGATCAGGCGTCGGACGGCGGTCGAGAGCATCACGCCGGGAAGGTCGTTCCCCTCGAAGACGTACGGGCGCTCCGTCAGCCCCGGAGCGGCGAAGAGCACCTTGGCCCGGGCCTTGATGAGCCGCTCCGGCACGCCCGGGAGCCCACGCTGGGCGACGCCCATCCAGTTGTCGTCGTAGCGACCCAGGACGACCGCATTGGTGAGAACTTCGATGGTCTCGCTGCGAGCAACACGCTCAGTGAGCTCGGAGAGGGTGGCCAGGTCGCCGGCCCCTCCCCAGCGCAGGTGCCCACCGAGGTGGTGCTCCTCCTCCACGAGCATCACCCGCGCCCCGGCCTCGGCCGCGGCGATCGCTGCGGCGAGTCCGGCCGGACCACCTCCGGCCACGAGGACCTCGGGATGCGCGTAGCGCTTGTCGTAGTAGCACTCGGCTGTGTCCGGCGAGATCGTGCCGGCGTGGGCGAAGCGGGCGAGAACCTTCTGGTATGCCGGCCAGAGGCGCTGCGGTTTGATGAAGGTCTTGTAGTAGAAGCCGGGAGCGAGGAAGCGGCCCACTATCTGGTTGGACGACTTGACGTCGAAGCGCAGCGACGGCCAGGTGTTCTGCGAGCTCACGTCCATGTCGGCCTCGACCAGCCGGTGTCCCCCGCGCACGTTGGGCTCGTCGTCGACCTGCAGCGTGGTGCCCGGGTCGTGGAAGCTCGCCGTCAGCAGACCGCGTGGACGGTGGTACTTGAAGCTGCGGGAGAA
>JBPCND010000154.1:0-5939 GCA_051001655.1 Nocardioides sp.
CCGCAGCTCGACCGTTCCTGCGAAACGTTCCCTGCCGGACTCGTCGGTCGCCTCGATCGCGAACGCCCAGCTCGTGCCGGACTCCCAGGCGGCCGGGATGATCTCCGTGGCGAACGCTCTTGAGGTCGCCAGCGTGGACGGCACCGGCACCGTCGTCCACTGGACCATCAGCGGGTCGCGCCTGCTCCCACAGCGCCTCGACGTCATCCACCCGGTGGGCACGCAGGGTGACGACGCCGTCGGAGAGAACCGGGACGTCGGCGGGAAACTTCACCCGTCCACCCTGTCGAGTGAGACGCAGAGCCGCAAACCCTTATCGTGGATGCATGGATGACGGTCGAAGACCATGAACGGCACGCTGGCGAACATCGGGCTCGTCGTCGCCTTTGTGCTCATCGGCGGTCTCTTCTCCGCCACGGAAATCGCGCTCGTCTCCCTCCGCGACAGCCAGGCTCGCGCCCTCGCGTCCCGGGGGAAGCGGGGGCGGACGGTGGTCGAGCTCCACGAGGACCCGAACCGCTTTCTCGCAGCCGTGCAGGTCGGCGTCACGCTGGCCGGGTTCCTCTCTGCCGCTTTCGGTGGCGCTACCCTTTCCGACGACCTCGAGCCTGTCCTCGCTGGCTGGGGGGTCCCGGAGGGGGCAGCCCGCCCACTCGCACTGGTCCTTGTCACGATCGCGATCTCCTACCTCTCCCTGGTCTTCGGTGAGCTCGCACCCAAGCGGCTCGCCCTACAGCGTGCCGAGGGGGTCGCCCTGCTGCTGGGGCCGCCGGTGGACAAGGTCTCCAGAATGTTCCGACCGGTGATCTGGCTGCTCTCGGTCTCGTCCAACGCCGTCGTCCGGCTCGTCGGTGGTGACCCGCACGCCAGGTCCGAGCAGATGAGTAACGAGGAGTTTCGCGAGCTGGTCAACGCCCACGAGAACCTGGGGGAGGAGGAGCGACGCATCGTCGAGGACGTGTTCGAGGCGGGTGACCGGCAGATCCGTGAGGTGATGATCCCGCGCACCGAGGTCGACTTCCTTGACGCCAACACCCCCGTCTACAAGGCGGCGCGGGAGGCACTGACGCAGCCGCACTCGCGCTACCCCGTGATCAGGGGATCGGCCGACGACGTGATTGGCTTCGTGCACGTGCGCGACCTGCTCTCCCCCGACATGGTCGAGCGCTCGCTCCGGGTCGGCGAGCTCGCGCGAGAGGCTCTGGTGCTGCCGTGGACGCGGCCGATCCTGGCTGCCCTCGCGGACATGCGTCGAGAGGGGACCCACCTCGCGATCGTCGCCGACGAGTACGGCGGCACCGCCGGTATCGTGACCATGGAGGACCTCGTCGAGGAGCTCATCGGCGACATCAAGGACGAGTACGACGTCGACGAGGCCATGACGACCCGGCACCGAGGCGGCGACGTCGAGGTCGACGGCTTGCTGAACCTCGACGACTTCGAGGACGAGACCGGGATCGAGCTGCCGGAGGGGCCCTACGAGACCCTGGCCGGCTTCCTGATGGCTCAGCTCGGCCGACTGCCGGTCCCTGGGGACACCGTCGACGTCACGGGCCGTCGCATGGTGGTGCGTGATATCGAGAATCGTCGGGTCGGACGCGTGCTGGTGAGCGTCGTTGCTACCGAGGCCGTCGACAGCACGGAGCGACGAGCCGCGAAGCCGGAACCCGACGCCGGCACTGACGCGGAGCCCGACGCCGACGCGAACGACGCCCCCCCGGTTGACGTCGAGCCGGACGTCCGGGCCGGCTGAGGCAGCTGCGTGAGCGTCCGGACCGCCCGCGCCTGCCGCCCCTGAGCGTTTTGAGAGGATGCACCCCATGCCCGATCCACCCAGCCCGTCGACCATCCCGACGGCGCGCCCGCGCGTGCTCTCGGGGATCCAGCCGACCGCCGACTCGTTCCACTTCGGCAACTACCTCGGGGCGCTCCGGCAGTGGGTGTCGCTGCAGGACGAGCACGAGCCGTTCTTCTTCATCGCGGACATGCATGCCTTCACCGTCGAGCAGGATCCGAAACGACTCCGGGACCGCTGCCGGCGAGCCGCCGCCCAGTTGCTGGCCATGGGCGTCGATCCGGAGCGGTCCGCGATCTTCGTGCAGTCCCAGATCCCCGCTCATGCCCAGCTCAGCTGGGTGCTGCAGTGCCTGACCGGGTTCGGTGAGGCCCGCCGGATGACGCAGTTCAAGGACAAGTCGGCCAGAAGCGGTGAGGGAGCGGCGTCCGTCGGGCTCTTCACCTACCCGATCCTGCAGGCGGCCGACATCCTGCTCTACCGGCCGCACTACGTGCCGGTCGGTGAGGACCAGCGTCAGCACCTCGAGCTGACCCGCGACGTCGCGGCGCGGTTCAACCGCCGTTACCAGCAGACCTTCAGGTTGCCCGAGCCCTACATCCTCGAGGCGACGGCCAAGATCCTCGACCTGCAGGACCCGACCTCGAAGATGTCGAAGTCGGCGTCCGCCACGGGCGGCATCATCGAGATGCTGGACGACCCACAGGTGTCGGCGAAGAAGATCCGTTCCGCGGTCACCGACTCCGGCAGCGAGGTGCGGTTCGACGAGGACCAGAAGCCCGGCGTCTCCAACCTGTTGACGATCTTCTCCGCCCTCACCGACCGGACGGTCGAGCAGCTGGTGAAGGAGTACGACGGCCGGGGCTACGGCGACCTGAAGAAGGAGCTCGCCGACGCTGTCATCGACTTCGTGACGCCGTTTCGCGACCGGACGTTCGAGCTGCTCGAGGACGGCACGCAGCTCGACGCCATCCTGCACTCAGGTGGCCAACGAGCCGCCGCAGTGGCCGAGCGGACCCTGGCCGACGTGTACGAAAGGGTCGGCTTCGTCCCGACGTCTCGGTAGGGTTGCCGATCGTGCCGACCATCGGAGTGGCCATCGCCGTGCCGGACCCGTGGGGGGCCCGGCTGCAGGACTACCGCTCGACGCTCGGGGATGACTGCGCCGAGGTGATCCCGACGCACATCACCTTGGTGCTGCCGTACGACGTTGCGGATGCCGAGCTGCCCGCCGTCGAACAGCACCTCGCCCAGGCCTCCACGACCACACCGTCGTTCCGGGTGCGACTGCGCGGCACGGGCACCTTCCGACCTGTTTCGCCGGTGGTCTTCGTCACGGTGGCAGAAGGGATCGGAGGTTGTGAGCAGCTCGCCCTTTCGGTGCGCCGCGGCCCGTTGACCTGCGACCTGGACTATCCGTACCACCCGCACGTCACCGTGGCCCATCACCTCCAGGAACCCTTGCTGGACAAGGCTTTCGAGGAGATGGCCGGCTTCGAGTGCGACTTCGAGGTGGGCTGCTTCGCGCTCTACGTCCACCACGGCGAGCAGGGTTGGCTGCCCACTCGCGACTTCCCGTTGGCCCCGATCGGCGAGGAGTGATGCCTTCCCTCAAGGAGCGGCTGACCACCAGGATCGCGGAGGTCCGCGACCGTCGGCCGGTGCTGGACCACACGATGAGTGCCGTCCAGCACTACGGGTCCGTGAACGGGACCGGCCAGGCGGGGGCGGTGACCTTCTTCGGCTTCTTGTCGTTCTTCCCGATCCTGGCTCTTGGCTTCTTCTTCATCGGGCTGATCTCCTCGGTCTCGCCGGACCTGCGCGACAGCCTCCGGACGGAGGTCGAGAACCTCCTGCCCGGGGTCATCGGTGGCGACGAAGGTGAGATCCCGCTGGCGACCTTTGAGCAGTACGCCGGCACGGTCGGTGTCGTGGGCCTGGTCGGTGTGCTCTACTCCGGGCTCGGCTGGCTCTCGGGCATGCGCGCGGCACTGCGGGTCATGTTCGTGAAGACCCATCAGGAGCAGCCGAACTTCTTCGTCGGCAAGGCCCGGGACCTTGCGACGCTGGCCCTGATCGGCGTGACCTTGGTCGTGTCGGTGGCGCTCTCCGCCGTGGTCAGCGGTTTCTCGAAGAGAGTCATCACCTGGCTGGGCTTCGACGCCGCGGGAGTGCTGCCCGAAGCCCTGTTGTGGGTGGTCGCGCACGGTCTCGCCATCGTCGCGTCAACGGTGTTGCTGCTGACGATGTTCAAGCTGCTCGCGCAGCCGCATGCGCCGCGGTCCTCCCTCGTCCGGGGGGCACTGATCGGAGCGATCGGCTTCGAGCTGCTCAAGGCCTTGGCCGGCTTCCTGATCGGTCAGACGAAGGGCCAGCCGTCGTTCCAGGCGTTCGGGGTCGCCCTGATCCTTGTCGTCTGGATCAACTACTTCTCGCGCCTGGTGATGCTGGCCGCCGCGTGGGCCTACACGTCCTCTGCTGCTGCCGACCAACGTGCCCGCGAGTCGCTCCGCGCCCCGGCTGCTGCGCTGCAACAGCTGGACGAGCGCGCGACACGCGACGCCCACTCCCCCTGATCTCCCACCCCGCGGGGACCCCATGGGGCGGACGCGGCAGGATGGACCGGTGATGTTTCAACGCAAGCACGCCGTCCTGTTCCTGGTCATCGCCGGTTGGAACGTGCTCAGCTACGCCACCTTCACCCGCAACCTGGTGGAGGCGTGGCAGGCGGGAGAGGACAGGCCGACCGGCTACTGGGTCGCGCACAGCGTGCTCATCGTGGTGAACCTGGTGATCGCCGCAGTGCTGGGCCGACTCGGGTATCGGGTGTGGAGAGCCACCGACGACAGTGCTGACGACACGTCGAGCCATCTCGTCCGATGACCGGCGTGGTCCTGCCGACCCGCCGCGATGTCGAGGTGGCGGCATCGCGGATCGGTGCGGGCGTGCGGCGTACCCCCGTCCTCGAGATCGACGGGGACGAGATCGGCGTCGCGGGACGCGTGTTCCTCAAGCTCGAGCTCACCCAGCACGCCGGGTCGTTCAAGGCCAGGGGAGCGCTCAACAGCGTGCTGTCCCTGCCCCGCGGTGCAGTCGGGGTCACGGCTGCCTCGGGCGGAAACCACGGAGCAGCGTCGGCCTGGGCCGCCCGGCGCGCGGGCCTGGCGGCGGACGTCTTCGTGCCGGGCACGTCGACTCCCGCCAAGCGGGAGCGGATCGAGGAGTACGGCGCCCGCTTGCACCGCGTCGATGGTGACGTCGGCACCGCGCTCGACGCCTGTCGGGGGTTCGGCGCTGCTCACGGGCTGCCCGTGCTGCATCCTTACGACACCTTCGAGACGGTCGCCGGTGCCGGCACTCTCGGGTTGGAGCTCGAGTCACAGCTGCCCGACCTTGACCTGGTCGTGATCGCGTGTGGCGGGGGAGGCTTGTACGCCGGCGCGACGAACGCGCTCGCGGGTCGAGTCTCGGTGCAGCCGGTGGAACCCGAGCTGTGCCCGCACCTGCACGACGCGATGGCCGCGGGCTCACCGGTGGACCGGCCGTCGTCCGGCGTGGCCGCCGACGCGTTGGGACCGCCGCGGATCGGGTCGTCCGCCTTCGCGACCGCGACCGCCCTCGGCGCGACGCCGGTCCTCGTGCCAGAGGAGGCGATCGTGGCGGCGCGACGGTTCCTGTGGGGACGCGCCCGGGTTCTGGGGGAGCCGGCGGCCTGCGTTCCACTGGCCGCTGTGATGACTCGACTGGTGCCGGTCCCGATCGGTGCCAAGGTGGCTCTGGTGGTCAGCGGTGGCAACAACCCCACGATTCCGTAGCGTCAGCCGACCTCGGTCACAGGCTCGTGCCGGACCGGGAAGCTCACGCTGTTGGCGATGAAGCACAGCTCGTTGGCGCGACGATGAGCGCGCCCTCTACCCGCACCCGGAGCCGCTCATGCCTGGCCCGGAGCCACGCCAACGGGCAAACCGACGACGGGTCCTCGTTTTCGCACCTCTCACGGCCGGTTTGCCTGTTTGACGGACCGGCCCAGCGGTTCCCAGAGATGCTGACCAAGGGCTACTACTTTCAGCGAGTACGCCCGGCACTTCGAGCTTCCGGACCCGCTCTTGGCTTGGCGATCTGCGAGGACGAAGCGATGGGGGGA
>JBPCND010000155.1:0-11114 GCA_051001655.1 Nocardioides sp.
GGCACGCGTCCCAGCCGTCGAGGACGTCGGTGTCGATCGTGGTGCGATGGCTCGCTGTGGCGACCAGCCGGCCGTCGGTCACGTCGACCAGGGCAGCCTTGGTGAAGGTGGACCCGAAGTCGACGCAGGAGACCAGCTCAGCCACCGGCGGCGAGCGCCTGGTCGAGATCGGCCAGCAGGTCAGCCGCCGTCTCGATGCCGACCGAGAGCCGGATCAGGTCCGCAGGCACCTCGAGGTCGGTGCCGGCCACGGACGCGTGGGTCATCCGGCCGGGGTGCTCGATCAGCGACTCGATGCCACCCAGCGACTCCGCCAGCGTGAACACCCTCGCCCGGTCGCACACCGCGAGCGCCTCGGCCTCACCACCGTCGACGCGGAACGAGACGATGCCGCCGTACCTCTTCATCTGCCGGCCGGCGACCGCGTGCCCGTGGTGCTCGGGCAGGCCGGGGTAGAACACCTCGGCGACGGCCTGATGCCCGGTGAGGAAGTCGACGACCTGCTCGGCGTTGTCGCAGTGCCGGTCCATCCGGACAGCGAGCGTCTTGAGGCCGCGCAGCGTCAGCCAGGCGTCGAACGGCCCGGCGACGGCGCCGATGGAGTTCTGGTGGAAGGCGACCTGCTCGGCGACCCCGAGGTCCCTGACGACCAGCGCCCCACCGACGACATCGGAGTGACCGCCGCAGTACTTCGTCGTCGAGTGCACCACGACGTCGGCGCCGAGCGTGAGGGGCTGCTGGAGGTACGGAGACGCAAACGTGTTGTCGACGACGAGCAAAGCACCGGCATCGTGGGCGAGCGCCGCTGTGGCTTCGATGTCGCCGATGTTGAGCAGCGGGTTCGTCGGCGTCTCCATCCAGACGAGCTTCGTCTCGCCGGGACGGATCGCGGCGCGGATGGCGTCCAGGTCGGAGACCGGCGCGGCGGTGTGCGCTAGCCCCCACGGCTCCTCGACCTTCGCGAACAGGCGATAGGTCCCGCCGTACGCGTCGTCAGGCACCACCACGTGGTCGCCGGGCCGGCACAGCGCCTTCAACAAGGTGTGCTCGGCTGCGAGGCCGCTGGCGAAGGCGAAGCCACGCTCCCCCTCCTCGAGCGCTGCGATGTTGCCCTCCAGGGCGGTCCGGGTCGGGTTCGCCGAGCGGGAGTACTCGTAGCCGCCGCGCATCCCGCCGACACCGTCCTGCTTGTAGGTGCTCGTCGCGTAGATCGGCGGGATCACCGCACCGGTCATCGGGTCCGGCTCGTAGCCCGCATGGAGCGCGCGGGTCTCGAAGCCGGACTTGTCGGCGTGCTCAGAGGTCTGGTCGGGCATGCCGCCGAGCCTAGTCCCGGCCGGGATCCGGGAAGGATCTGGCTGTCTGGATCGTTGTCAGGAATGAGCACCTTCATCACCCGGAGGACCGACACGAGGAGTGCCTGTGCTGTTCAACCGCCACAAGACCGAGCTGCCCACCGCCGACCAGGCGCTGCAGGGCCGGACGGAGCAGTGGTTCACGCTGGCCGAGGACCACGTCGTCCTCGACGCGCCCGTGGTGACGCCCGAGTCCGAGATCCCCGAGGGCTACCAGGTCGCCGTGTTCGGCCTCGGCTGCTTCTGGGGCGCCGAGGAGATCTACTGGAAGACGCCCGGCGTGTGGTCGACGTCGGTCGGCTACGCCGGCGGCACGACTCCCCACCCGTCGTACGAGCAGGTCTGCTCCGGTCAGACTGGCCACACCGAGGCCGTGCGCGTCGTCTTCGACCCCACGAAGGTGTCGTACGACGACCTCGTCCGCGCGTTCTTCGTGATGCACGACCCCACGCAGGGGATGCGGCAGGGCAACGACCGCGGCACGCAGTACCGCTCGGCGATCTACACCACCTCGCCGGAGCAGGCAGAGGTGGCCGAGAAGCTCCGGGCGGCCTACGAGCCGCTGCTGCAGGAGCGCGGCTACGGGCCGATCACCACCGAGATCAGGCCGGCCCCGACGTACTACTACGCCGAGGACGTGCACCAGCAGTATCTCGCGAAGGTCCCGCACGGCTACCGCTGCCATGCGGCGACCGGCGTCCCCTTCCCGTCCTGAAACCTCGGAATCTCGAGTGCGTCCGGGCCGAGGCAGGAGCAGTGTTCGCGGCATGGATGAGGCCGCGCCTCTGGCCTGCATGATATCGTGTGATATCGGAGGTGGCTCAAATCACAGATGTACTGATCCGCAACGTGCCTGACGACGATCTCGCACGCATCGATGAGCGCGCCGCTCGACTCGGACTCTCCCGTGGTGAGTACCTACGTCGCCGCATCATGCAGGAGGCCGCACGGGACGAGGCGCATCTCACGGTTGCGGACCTGCAACGAGCGGCCATACTCAGCCAGGATCTCCTCGATGACTCGGTCATGCGCGACGCGTGGTCATGACGTCGGTGGGGCGTTGGCTGATCGACAAGTCCGCATATGCGCGTCTGGGCAGCTCCTCGGATGCTGCCGAGTGGGTCGAGCGAATCGAACGCGGCCTGGTGCACGTGACGACGCCGACCGTGCTTGAAGTCGGCTTCTCGACGAGGACCCCCGAGGACTGGACCGCGTCTGTGACCACGCCGCCGCTGTCTCTCATGCCGGTCGAGAACGCGACGCCTCCCATCGAAGCGCGCGCTGTTGCGGTCCAAGGTGTGTTGTCCCGCCGGGGGCAGCACCGCGCACCATCGGTAGCGGATCTGCTCATCGCCGCCACGGCTGAGCTCGCCGGGTTGACGGTGCTGCACTATGACAAGGATTTCGAACTGATCGCTGACGTCACCGGCCAACCGGCCGAACGCCTTCGGCTGTCCTGACCTCGAGGCGCGGCTCGCTACTCGCCGGTGCGGCCGTCGACCGACTCGCGGAGCAGGTCGGCGTGCCCGTTGTGCCGCGCGTACTCCTCGACCATGTGCAGCGAAATCCAGCGCAGGCTCGCCGGGACGCCCTCATGATGAAGCTTCCGCGCCGACAAGGAGTCGAGGTCCTTCCCGGCGACGAGCTGCCTGCTGCGTTCCATCGACTCGACCAGCAGCGCACGCAGCTCGTCCGGGTCGTCCGCGGCGGCGGTGTGCCACTCCCAGTCACGGTCCGCGTCCCAGTCCACGTCGCGCCAGGGCTGCACCTCCTCGTTGCCGTGCAGGAACACCGAGAACCAGTTGTCCTCGACCAGCGCCATGTGCTTGAGCAGGCCGCCGATCGTCATCGTCGAGGGCGGGTGGCTCTGCGCGAGCTGCTCGGCCGACAGGTCGGCGGCCTTCATCAGCAACGTGGCGCGCTGGTAGTCGAGGAACCCGTGGAGCTGCGTGGCCTCGTCGGCGGCCGGGGGCGGGTCGTGCCGGATGTCTGCGGGGTCGGTCATAGGGCCAACCACATCACGTGCAGGCCGACCAGGCCATGGCGCGGGTGCCTGAACGCCTCGGGGACGGTGCCGACGATCTCGAACCCGAGTGCCCGCCAGAGCGCGACGGCCGCCGTGTTGGTCTCCACGACCGCGTTGAACGAGATGCCGTGGAAGCCCTCGCGCCGGTGCCACGTCACCATGTCCTCCGCGAGCGCCCGGCCGACCCCGTGCCCGCGCGCCGCAGAGGCGACCACGAAGCTGGCGGTGCCCACGTGCGCACCGGGCCCTTGCCGGTTCGGGCCCATCCTGGCGCTCCCGACGACCCGCCCCTCGACGACCGCTGCGGTCGTGCGGGACGGTGGACGCTCCATCCACAACGCTCTGGCCGCCTCCGAGCCGATTGCGGGTTCGAACGCGTAGGTCTCCCGGGCCTGCACCACCTCGTGGAAGATCGGCCAGATCTCGACCCAGTCCTCGTCGTTCGCGTCGCGGATCTCCACGACCGCGACCCTAGCCACTCCGACTGTCCCCCCGGTGTCAGCCCGCCGGAACGGTCCTACTCTCGGAGGGTGCCGGATCCGACGAGTGACCTGACGACGCGCTGGGGTCGAGCCCTCGACCCGGAGCACGTCCTGGAGGAGTACCCCCGCCCGCAGCTGCTCCGCGACTCATACCTCAACCTCAACGGTTGGTGGGACTACGCGTTCACCCCGCTCGACGCTCCGCAGCCCGACGACTACGACGGCGCGATCCTGGTGCCGTTCTCGCCCGAGGCACCGCTCTCCGGGGTCGGCCGTCAGCTCCAGCGGGACCAGCAGCTGTGGTACCGCCGGCACGTGTCCCTGCCACCGGACTTCCGGGCCCGAGAGAACTCTCGGGTGCTGCTGCACTTCGGAGCTGTCGACCAGACCTGCACCGTCTGGGTCGACGGTGTCGAGGTCGGCTCTCACCACGGCGGCTACCTCCCCTTCACCTGCGACATCACCGAGGCCCTACGCGACGGGGACGGCGCGGCGACCCTGGTGGTGCGAGTGCGGGACGTGAGCGACGGCCGGGGACCGAGCAGCGGCAAACAACGCCTGGAGCGCGGCGGCATCTGGTACACCGCACAGTCGGGGATCTGGCAGACGGTGTGGGCGGAGTCGGTGCCGAGCCGGTACGTCGACCGGCTGACCCTGACCCCGTTGCTGGAGGATCGGTCCCTCGAGGTGACCGTGCACGCAGTCGAACCAGGGGCGGACGAGTCCGTGGGCCCGGCGGACGAGTCCGTGCGCCCGGCGGGCCCGGCGGACGAGTCGGTTGGCCCGGCAGTCGTCCGGGTCCTTGCCGACGGCGCTGAGGTCGGATCGGGCGAGGTTACTCCCGGGCAGCCGCTGCGCATCCCGCTGGGCGTCGTACGCGAGTGGACGCCTGAGGACCCGTTCCTCTACGACGTCGAGCTGAGACTCGGCGAGGACCGGGTCACCAGCTATGCGGGCATGCGGTCCTTCGGTGTGGGACCGGACGCCGACGGCAAGCCGCGGCTGCTGCTCAACGGCCGGCCCTACATCCACATCGGGGTGCTCGACCAGGGCTACTGGCCGGACGGGCTGCTGACGGCGCCGTCCGACGAGGCGCTCGTCCATGACATCACGGAGATGAAGCGGCTGGGTTTCACCATGCTGCGCAAGCACATCAAGGTGGAGCCGCTGCGGTGGTACGCGCACTGCGACCGGCTCGGGATGCTGGTCTGGCAGGACCTCGTGAACGGCGGCGGGCGTTATCGGACCCCGGTCGTGAGCTGGCCGGGCCGATGGCCGGTGAGGCTGCGCGACGACCGGCCACGATCGCGACGGCTGCTCGGCCGCGCGGACCCGGCCGGCCGCGAGGAGTTCCGGTCCGAGATGCGCCGGACCGTCGAGCACCTCCGCAACGTCACGTCGCTGGCCGTCTGGGTGCCGTTCAACGAGGGCTGGGGTCAGTTCGACGCCGTCTCGGTCGCCACGGAGGTGGCGGCGCTCGACCCCACCCGCAGCGTCGACCACGCTAGCGGCTGGCACGACCAGGGTGGCGGCGACCTGTGGAGCAAGCACGTCTACGAGCGACCGTTCACCGCCCCGCGACGTCGTGCCGACGAGCGCCGGGTCCTCGTGCTCTCGGAGTACGGCTGCTACGACCTCGCCGTCGAAGGGCACATCTGGGGCGAGAAACCCTTCTGCTACCGACGCTTCACCTCGGTCGACGCACTGGGGGAGGCGTTCCTCCGGCTGCACGAGACCGAGCTGGCGCCAGTCGTCGGCCACGACCTGAGCGCCGTGGTCTACACCCAGCTCTCCGACGTGGAGGACGAGGTGAACGGCCTGCTGACCTACGACCGCGAGGTGCTCAAGCTGCCCGAGGACCTGGTACGCAGAGCGTTGGCCGCGCTCAGGCTCGGTCGACACGGCGGCGGGTGAGACAGTATGCGCGGCCGTCCGGGATCGACGAGAACGGCGGTGAGCCAGCGGTTGCCGCTCGTCACGACGACGCGGGCTACGACAGGGGTACGCAGTCGTTGCCGCACCCAGTCGGTTCGCTGCCGGCGTGGTCCGCGGCGCCGTCGTTGTGCGCTGGTCGGTGCAGCACCGCGTGTCCGGGCTCCACGGTGGCGCCGACGGAGGTGACGGTGGCACGCCCGTCGACGATCAGGGAGTACCCACCCTCGTCCACCGGCGGCCACACCAGCGAGACCTCGGGGCGCGACACTAGGTTGGCACGGGTACGGCGGCCGAGCCCCTCCACCTGCAGCAGCCCGTCGGCGAGCACCGGGCGGACCGCCACGGCATGCGCACGCAGGTCCTCGCCCACCGTCAGCAGGTAGCCGAAACCGTAGGAGTCCAACCGGGCCGCAAGCTCCGCGAGATCGACCTTGACGCTCATGACCACAACCTAGCCGTCGGCGAGGATCTGCTCCCGGAGGATGTCGCCGTGACCGGCGTGCCGGGCCAGCTCCTCGACCATGTGCAGGTAGATCCACCGCAGTGAGAGCGGTCCGCGACGGTTGTGCTGCGCCAGTCCGTCCACGTCATGGGCCGCGGCGATCTCGTCGGCCTCGTCCCACGTGGCACGGAGCTCGGTGAGGACCGACTCGATGGTGTCGCTCTCGGCCAGCACGAAGCTCTCGTCCGGAGTGTCCGGCAGGCCGAGCTCCGCGCGGCTGTGTCCGGCAAGAGCCACCTGGAACCACACCTTCTCAACGAAGATCGCGTGCTTGACCAAACCGAGGAGGGTCGTCCGGGAGGGCACGAGGCGACGTCGGGCCTGCTCCTCGGTGAGCCCGTCCAGGATGCCGGCCAGCTCCCTCCGGTTGTCGTGCAGAAACGCTTCGAGCTGGGCTCGCTCCGAGCCGGTCAGCACCTGCTCGCTTCGGTAGTCGTCGGTCATGGCCCGGAGCATAGGTCAGCCGGGGCCGCACCAAACCGCGTCGACCATCACAGCCACATCCCCCACAGGTCGGACCCGATCCTGATGATGAACGCCGACACGACGACAATGAAGAACACCCGGACGAACCCTGTCCCGCGTGACACCGCCGTCCGCGCTCCGAGGTAGCCACCGACCAGATTGGCGGCGCCCATCATCAGGCCCACCTCCCACAGCACGGCACCCTGCGGGACGAAGATCACCAACGCACCCACGTTGGTCGCCCAGTTGGCGAGGCGTGCCTTGGCCGAGGCCTCCAGGAAGTTGTAGCCGAGCAGGCCGACCAGAGTGAAAACCAGGAACGAGCCGGTGCCCGGGCCGAGCGCCCCGTCGTAGAAGCCGATCACCAGGCCGGTGAGCACCGCGGCCAGCGTGTGGTGGTGTCCGGCGAACCGGAGCTTCGTGATCTCCCCGATGTCGGGTTTCAGCAACACGTAGGTGCCGACGACGACGAGCACCACCAGCACGATCGGGTCGAACGCGGACCTCGGGATGAACGACGCAACGACGGCGCCGGCCATCGCGCCCGCGAACGCGAAGGCCATCAGCGGCAGGAAGGTCCTCGGGTCCGGCCGGACCCTCCCGTCGTAGGTGATCGAGCTGACCGTCGTACCGCACACCGAGCCGAGCTTGTTGGTGGCCAGGATCTGCACCGGTGAAACGCCGGGCAGCCCGAGCAGCAGCGCCGGGAGCTGGATCAGCCCTCCGCCCCCGACGACCGCGTCCACGAAGCCTGCCGCGAGACCGGCGAGCCCGAGCAGCACGAGGGTCCACATCGACAGGTCGTCCACGGCCGCCACCCTAACCAGAGGCGAGCGAGCCTCGGTGCGAGGATCGGGGGATGCGCATCGTGTCCCTGCTGCCCTCGACGACGGAGATCCTCTTCGACCTCGGGGCGGGCGAGGACGTCGTCGGCGTGACCTTCGAGTGCGACCATCCGGCCGAGGCCCGGGCCCGCACCATCGTGTCGACGAGCGCCCTCCCCGAGGGGTTGTCGTCGACCGGGATCGACACCTTCGTCGCGGAGGCCTTGCGCCGGGGCGAGGACCTCTACCATCTCGACGCCGGTGCGCTCAAGGGTCTCGACGCCGACCTCGTTGTCACCCAGGACCTCTGCGCGGTGTGCGCCGTGGACGTCTCGGTCGTCGATGAGGCGCTCGCCCATCTGGGGTGTACGGCGGAGGTCCTCACGATCGACCCGCACATCCTTGACGAGGTGCTCGAGTCGGTCCGGACTCTGGGCGCAGCGACCGGTCGCCAGGACCGCGCCGAGCAGCTGGTGGATGCGCTGCGAACCCGGGTCGAGGAGGTCGTACGCTGCGTCGCGGGCCGCCCGCGTCCGCGGGTGCTGGTCCTGGAGTGGACCGAGCCACCCTTCGCCCCGGGCCACTGGGTCCCGGAGATGTCCGAGCTCGCGGGCGGCACCAACGTCCTGGGCACGACCGGCGAGAAGTCCATCCGCACCACCTGGGCGGACGTGCGCGGGGCCGGACCCGAGGTCGTCGTCTGTGCGCCGTGCGGCTATGGGCTGGATGCCTCTGTCGAGCTGGCGCGGGCCGTCGTCGCCTCAGGTGAGCTCCCGACGGACGTGTCGGTGTGGGCGGTGGATGCCAACGCCTCCTTCGCGCGGCCCGGCCCGCGGCTCGTCGACGGCATCGAGGCGTTGGCCGGGATCCTGCACCCGGAGGCTGCTGCTCCGTCCCCGGCCATCGCGGCCCGGATCCGCTGAGCCGGGGTCTCGGCTACTGGGTCAGCCGGCGGGTGCCGCCGCCAGGTAGGCGAGCAGGTCCTGCCGGGTGACCACACCGACCGGTTTGCCGTCCTCCTGCACCAGCAGGGCATCGGCGCCCTCCAATGCGGCGACGGCATCCGCGACCGCCTCGGCGGCGCCGATGGTCGTCAGTGGCGGGTCCATATGGCCCTCAA
The DNA here is from genome assembly GCA_051001655.1 of Nocardioides sp. Lineage (GTDB taxonomy): Bacteria > Actinomycetota > Actinomycetes > Propionibacteriales > Nocardioidaceae > Nocardioides_B. Next base: position 8,710 of record JBPCND010000155.1, read on the forward strand.
CCGCGTCGACCATCCGCGCGCGGCCGGAGAACAGAGCGTCGAGCAGGTTGCGCTCCGAGACCGACCCGGCGACCTCGGCAGCCACCACCGGCGGCTCGGCCCGCACCACGGGCATCTGCGAGACGCCGTACTCCCGGAGGATGTGCACGGCTTCGGCGATCGTCTCGGAGGGGTGGGTGTGCACGAGATCGGGGAGCACGCCGCTCTTGCCGCGGAGGACCTCTCCCACAGTCTGCTGGGTGGTGGCCGGGAGGAAGCCGTACTGGCCGAGCCAGTCGTCGTCGAACACCTTGGCCAGGTAGCCACGCCCGGAGTCGGGCAGCAGCACCACGATCACGGCATCCTCGCCCGCGGGAGTGCCGTCGAGCTCGTGGGCGAGCTGGATCGCCGCGTAGGCTGCCATCCCCGACGAGCCTCCGACGAGGAGCGCCTCCTCGCGGGCGAGGCGGCGTGCCATCGAGAACGAGTTGCCGTCGGACACCTCGATGATCCGGTCGGCGATGTCCTTGTCGTACGTCGTCGGCCAGAAGTCCTCGCCAACCCCCTCGACGAGGTAGGGCCGTCCGGTGCCGCCGGAGTAGACCGAGCCGGCCGGGTCGGCGCCGATCACCTGCACGGAAGGGTTCTGCTCCTTGAGGTAGCGCCCCACTCCGCTGATGGTGCCGCCCGTGCCGACGCCGCAGACGAAGTGGGTGATCCTGCCCTCCGTCTGACTCCACACCTCCGGGCCGGTGGACTCGTAGTGCGAGAGCGGGTTGAACTGGTTGGCGTACTGATTCGGCTTCCAGGCGCCCTCGATCTCGCTCACCAGCCGGTCGGAGACGTTGTAGTAGGAGTCGGGGTGCTCCGGGGCGACAGCCGTCGGACACACGACCACCTCGGCGCCGTACGCCTTGAGCACGTTGCGCTTGTCCTCACTGACCTTGTCCGGGCAGACGAAGACGGTCTTGTAGCCCTTCGCCTGGGCGACCATGGCGAGCCCGACGCCGGTGTTGCCCGAGGTGGGCTCGACGATGGTGCCTCCTGGCTTCAGCTCGCCGGAGGCCTCCGCGGCTTCGACCATGCGCAGCGCGATGCGGTCCTTCACCGATCCACCGGGGTTGAGGTGTTCCACCTTGGCGAGGACGAGCGGCTGCGCGCCGTCCAGCGTCTTGGCGAGCCGCAGCAGCGGGGTGTTGCCGACCAGGTCCAGGAGTGAGTTCACGTAGTGCACGCCGTGAGTTTAGGCCCCGCGAATAGCATGGTTCGCGTGGGGAAGGCAGCAGCAGCTCGGAAGCTTGCGGCTGCCGCTGTCTATGGCGGCGGCGGTCTGTCCGTCGCGGGCGCGTCCCTCTACGGCGTGCTGAGGGCCGAGGCCGGTCTGGCTCGTCGCGCGATCGGCAACGCGGAGGGCGAGCCGCCCACCGCGACCGGGTGGTACGGCCACGGCCGGATCGGTCCCGCACTCAAGGTGGCCCTGCTCGGGGACTCCTCGGCAGCCGGCTATGGCGTCGAGTCTGTCGAGGAGACACCCGGTGCCCACCTCGCGTCGGGTCTCGGCGAGGTAGCCGAGCGCCGCGTCTACCTCCGCTCCGTCGCCTTCGTCGGCGCGCAGACGCGCGACCTCGACAAGCAGATCGACGAGGTGCTGGTCATCGAGCCACACGTGGCGGTCATCCTGGTCGGTGCCAACGACGTCACGCACGCCCGGCGTCCGTCGGAGTCGGTGCGGCTGTTGGCCGAGGGGGTACGCCGGCTCCGGGACGCCGGCGTGGAGGTCGTCGTGGGGACCTGTCCTGACATGGGCACCATCGAGCCGATCGCCCCGCCCCTGAAGCAGGTCGCCCGGCACTGGTCGCGCCGGTTGGCGGCCGCACAGGCGATCGCCACGGTGGAGGCCGGTGGCCGGAGCGTCTCGATGGGCTCCGTCCTCGGGCCGGAGTTCGAAGCCACGCCGGCGCTGCTGTTCGGACCCGACGGGTTCCACCCCTCGGCGGCCGGATATTCCAGCATGGCCTCGGTACTGCTGCCGTCCGTGCTCGCTGCGGTCGGCGTCATCCCCGAGGGTGAGCTCGTCCCTGAGGCCTACCGGGGTGAGACGGTGCTGCCGATCGCGCAGGCTGCCGTTGAGGCGTCGAAGGTGCCCGGCACGGAGATCGACGGCACCGAGGTGGCCGGCAGCACGCGGGGGACGCGCGGCCGCTGGGTTCAGATCCGGCGACGCCGACGCCAGCCGGAGGCCGATCCCGAGACCCCCGTGCTCGCCGACCCTGACGCCCCCTCCCCGTCGAGTAGCCAGCCCCTCCCCGTCGAGTAGCCAGCCCCTCCCCGTCGAGGAGCCAGCCCCTCCCCGTCGAGTAGCCAGCCCCTCCCCGTCGAGCAGCACGCCCCTCCCCGTCGAGTAACCGGTCGGGCCAGGCCGGAAA
>JBPCND010000156.1:0-14345 GCA_051001655.1 Nocardioides sp.
CCGCCGAAGTCGCCGTCGGCCATGGTGGTGCCGTCCTTTTCGGTTACGGACACGACACGGCCCGGAACTGCTAGACACATGACTGGATCCTTTCGTCGTCTACTGCTTCATCCGGCGGCACCGACCAGGATCTGGCCGAGGGCGAGCCCGCCGTCGTTGGGGGGAAGGAGCCGTGGCCGCAGCACCGTGAAGCTGCGCTCGGCCAAGGCGCCTTGTGCAGACTCGAGCAGCAGTGCGTTCTGGAATACCCCACCACCGAGCGCCACCACGTCGAGGCCGCACTGCGCACGACAGATCTCGGCCAGGTCGACGATCAGGCTGGTGACCGCCCGGTGGAAGCGTCCGGCGATCTCAGCCGGAGAAAGTCCGGCTCGGACGTCGTCCACGATCGCCAAGATGACGGGCGCGGGGTCGGCGAGGATCGGCCCGTCCTCCGCCGTACCGCCGATGCTGAACTCGTAGCTCTCCTTGTCATCGGTCGTGCGGGCCAGCCCTTCTAGCTCGATTGCCGCCTCTGCTTCGTAGTCGACCGTGTGGCGCACCCCGGCGAGACTGGCGACGGCGTCGAAGAGCCGGCCCATGCTCGAGGTGGGAACGCAACCGAAACCGGTGTCGAGCTGATGGGCGAGAACGGGTCGCTCGGCCGGAGGGCAGGCGGCCACCGGAGGCAGGTCCTCGGCCCACGCCACTCCTGCGGCGCGCAGATGGGTCAATGCCATGCGGTAGGGGCGGAGCACGCTCGCATCACCGCCGGCGAGGGACACGTAGGACAGCTGGGCCGCGCGCCGGAAGGACTTGTAGTCGGCGATCAGCACCTCGCCTCCCCAGATCGCGCCGTCGCTGCCGTATCCGGTGCCGTCGAAGGCGAACCCGATCACCTGCTCATCGACACCGACCCCATGCTCTCCCATCACCGACGCGATGTGAGCATGGTGATGCTGTACGGCGCGCACAGGTCGACCCATCGCGTGGTCCTGGGCCCACCGACTGGATCGGTAGCCCGGATGCGCGTCCGTCACGAACAGTGCCGGCGTCACGCCGGTGAGCCGCTCGAGGTGGCGCTCGGTGTCCGTGAGCGCCTGCACGGTGGCCAGGTCGTCCATGTCCCCGATGTTCTGGCTCACCCAGGCGTAGCGACCACTGGCCACCGCGCAGGTGTTCTTCAGGTCAGCACCGACAGCCAGCGTGGGCTCCACCTCGAACGGCAGCGCGATCGGCAGGGGCGCGTAACCCCGGGACCTGCGGATCGGCAGCTCGGCTCCACCGACGAAGCGGGCTACCGAGTCGTCGCACGGCACCTCGATCCGACGGTCATTGCGCAGCCACGCATCGGCGAGTGGTTCCAGGCGAACCAGGGCGTCGGCGTCGTCGACCACGATCGGCTCGCCCGACAGGTTCCCAGACGTCATCACGAGTACGTCGGGACCGGGCAGGTCGCCGCTGATCCCGAACAGCAACAGGTGCAACGGGGTGTAGGGCAGCATCAAGCCCAGGTCAGGGTTCCCCGGCGCCACCGCAGAAGCGACCTCATCGCCGTCCTGCCGTTTCGGCATCAGCAGGATCGGAGCACGGATGCCCGTGAGCAACCGAGCCTCGTCGCTGGACATCGTCACCAGCCCGCGCGCGACGTCGAGGTCACGCGCCATCACTGCGAACGGCTTGTGGCCGCGCTGCTTGCGGCGCCGCAGCTCTGCAACGGCGTGCTTGTCGCGGGCGTCGCAGGCGAGGTGGTATCCGCCGAGGCCCTTGACGGCCACGATCCCACCCTCGGAGAGCAGTGCCCGAGCGGCCTGCAGGGCCTCCTCCCCGGGGATGAGTGACCCGTTGGCGTCGACCATCTCGAGACGGGGCCCGCAGCCGTGACACGAGACGGGTTGTGCGTGGAAGCGTCGGTCCGTCGGGTCGTCGTACTCGGCGGCGCAGGCCTCACACATCGGGAAGCCCGCCATCGTCATGGTCGCCCGGTCGTAGGGCAGGGCGGTGATGATGCTGAACCGGGGACCGCAGTTGGTGCAGGTCACGAAGGGGTGCCGATAGCGTCGGTCCGTCGGGTTGCGGACCTCGTCGCGGCAGTCCGCGCAGATCGCGACGTCCGGGGAGGCCAGCGTCTGTGCGGCGCCTGTGCTCTGTGAACGCTCGATGGTGAAGCCGGTCCCACACAGGGCCTCGAGCTCGGACTCGTGCACACGGTCGACGAGCGCGATCGGCGGAGCATCGTCAACGAGCCGGCGGCCGAACTCGCCGACGGCGTCGGGACTCCCTTCGACCTCAACGCTCACGCCCCTGCCGGTGTTGGTCACCGACCCGGTGAGTCCCAGCTCGCTGGCAGTGACGTAGACGAACGGGCGGAAGCCGACGCCCTGCACGACACCGAAGACCTCGTAGCGACGCCGCACCCGCGAGGCGTCGCGTGCCGACCCAGGCGCAACCAGGGTCCCCTCATGCATGAGGCGCCACCGGCTGCTCCAGTGGCTCTCGTGCCTGCCCCATCATCTCGAGGCCAGACATGGCCTCGTTGGCCTTTGCCTCATCGATCCGCTCGAGCGCGAATCCCATGTGGATCAACACCCACTGTCCGGGGTCGACCGAGATGAGCCGGCCGACGCGCAGGCGCACGACGGAGACGGGTCGACCCTCGGTGCGCCGTAGCACCGCGTCGACCACGCTCTCCGCAATCGCGAGCTCGTGCATGGTCATCGCCTCACGGTCACTGTAGGTCATGTCTTTCCATCGATTCGTCTGCGGTCTGTGGGGGTTTCACGAGGGCGAACCGCAGACGAATCGGGGTGGGGGAGGAGGTCAGGCGATCCAGACGGTCTTGGCATTCATGAACTCGCGGATGCCGACTCCCGCAAGCTCACGTCCGTGGCCTGAGGCCTTGACCCCACCGAAGGGCAGCAGCGGGAACGAGGCGACCATCCCGTTGACGAACGTCTGGCCCGCTTCGAGGTCCCGGATGAACCGCTCCTGCTCGTCGGTATCCGTCGTCCACGCGTTGGAACCGAGTCCGAACCGGGTGGCATTCGCGAGGTCGATGGCCTCGTCGATGTCCGCGACCCGGTAGACCATCGCCACCGGCCCGAACACCTCCTCACTGTAGAGATCCATGTCCGCAGTGAGGTCGGTGAGCATCGTCGGTGGGTACCACCAACCGGGCTGGTCGGGACGCTCGCCGCCCAAGACCACCGTTGCCCCCTTGGCGACGGCGTCCTTGACCAGCTCCTCGACGTCCTCGCGACCCTGCTCGGTGGCCAGCGGTCCCACGTCGGTCCCTTCGTCCATCGGGTCGCCCACGACCAAGGCGGACATCTCCTTTGTGAAGTGCCTGAGGAACTCGTCGTAGATCTCGGTGTGCACGATGAACCGTTTGGCCGAGATGCACGACTGGCCGTTGTTCTGGGTGCGCGAGGTGGTGGCCACCTTGGCCGCCTGCGCGAGATCTGCGGACGGCATCACGACGAAGGCGTCGGAGCCGCCGAGCTCGAGCACGACCTTCTTCAGTGCCTCACCGGCGGTCCGACCGACTGCCACGCCGGCTCCCTCGCTCCCGGTCAGCGTGGCGGCTGCCACCCGTGGGTCGCGCAGGACCGCCTCCACCTTCGAGCTGCCGACGAGCAACGTCTGGAAGACGTCGTCGGGGAAGCCGGCCTCGCGGAACAGATCCTCCATGAACAGCGCCGTCTGCGGCACGTTGCTGGCGTGCTTCAGCAGACCCACGTTCCCGGCGGCCAGGGCTGGCGCGGCGAAACGCATGGCCTGCCAGAGCGGGAAGTTCCACGGCATGATGGCCAGGACGACGCCGAGCGGGAGGTAGCGGGTGTAGGCCTGACTGGCCTTGACCGCGCCGGCGTCGACCTGCTCGTCGGCCAGCAGTCCCGGTGTCTGGTCGGCATAGAAGCGCAGCACCGCCGAGCACTTCTCGATCTCCGCGCTTGAAGCCTTCTTGGTCTTGCCCACCTCCAGGGTCATCAGCGAGGCGAGCTCGTCGACCCGCCTGTCGAGGATGTCTGCCGCGGCGCGGAGCCACCGTGCGCGGTCGTGGTGGCCAGTGAGCCGATAGGTTCGGGCTGCAACGGCGGCCCGGGCGACCCGGTCCTCGAGCTGGTCGGCGGTGAGCTCGTCGAAGGTCCGCAGGACCTCTCCCGAGCGGGGGTCAGTTGTCGCAATGGCCATGCGCCTACTGTTTCATGCTTCCCTGTGCGAAGAAATGTGGCTTCCGCAGTGACGAGATGGGAGAACACATGCAGGTCTGGCCGGGTCATCCCTATCCCTTGGGGGCGACGTACGACGGCTCCGGGGTCAACTTCGCAATCTTCTCCGAGGTTGCCGACAAGGTCGAGCTCTGCCTGATCGGTGACCGTGGCGCGGAGACCCGGGTCGAGATGCAGGAGGCCGACGCATATGTCCATCACGTCTACCTCCCCGGAGTGCTGCCGGGTCAGCGTTACGGCTACCGCGTGCACGGACCGTTTCACCCAGAGAGCGGTCACCGCTGCAACCCGGCGAAGTTTCTTCTCGACCCCTATGCCAAGGCCGTCGAGGGTCAGATCGACCGTGACGAGTCGCTGTACTCCTACCGCTTCGCCAAGCCCAAGACATTCAACGACGACGACAGCCTCGGCCACACCATGTTGTCGGTCGTGGTCAACCCCTACTTCGACTGGGGCAACGACCGTCATCCCCACCACGAGTACCACGACACCGTGATCTACGAGGCCCACGTGAAGGGCCTCACCAAGACTCACCCCGACATCCCCGAGGAGATCCGCGGCACGTACGCCGCGATCGCGCATCCCGTGATGATCGAGCACCTGACCTCCCTCGGTGTCACTGCGATCGAGCTCATGCCCGTGCACCAGTTCGTCCAGGACGCGACGCTTCAGGACAAGGGCCTCGCCAACTACTGGGGGTACAACACCGTCGGCTTCTTCGCGCCGCACAACGCCTACGCCACCGGCCAGCGCGGCCAGCAGGTGCAGGAGTTCAAAACGATGGTGAAGTCACTGCACGAGGCCGGTATCGAGGTCATCCTCGATGTCGTCTACAACCACACTGCCGAGGGGAACCACCTCGGTCCGACGATCTGCTTCCGCGGCATCGACAATGCGGCGTACTACCGGCTCGCGGACGACGATCGGCTGCACTACTACGACACCACCGGGACAGGCAACACCCTCCTCATGCGGCACCCGCACGTGCTGCAGCTGATCATGGACTCACTGCGCTACTGGGTGACCGAGATGCACGTGGACGGGTTCCGGTTCGACCTCGCCTCGTCCCTGGCCCGTCAGTTCCACGAGGTCGACCGGCTATCGGCGTTCTTCGACCTGGTGCAGCAGGATCCGGTCGTCAGCCAGGTGAAGCTCATCGCAGAGCCGTGGGACGTCGGCGAAGGTGGCTACCAGGTGGGCAACTTCCCGCCACTGTGGACGGAGTGGAACGGCAAGTACCGCGACACGGTGCGCGACTACTGGCGAGGCGAGCCGGCCACGCTTGGCGAGTTTGCTTCCAGGGTGACCGGATCCTCGGACCTCTACGAGCACTCCGGCCGCAAACCGATCGCGTCGATCAACTTCGTCACGGCTCACGACGGTTTCACCAGGCGCGACCTCGTCTCCTACAACGAGAAGCGAAACCAGGCCAACGGCGAGGGTGGGGCCGATGGGGAGAGCCACAACCGCTCCTGGAACAGCGGCGTCGAGGGGGAGACCGACGACACCGAGATCCTTGCTCTGCGGGCCCGCCAGCAGCGCAACTTCCTGACCACCCTGCTGGTCTCGCACGGCGTACCGATGCTGCTGCACGGCGACGAGCTGGGTCGCAGCCAGGACGGCAACAACAACGTCTACTGCCAGGACAACGAGATCTCGTGGATGGACTGGGAGCTCGCGGACTGGCAGCTGGACCTGCTCGCGTTCACCCGTCGAGTGGTCGCGTTGCGCCGTGACCACCCGGTCTTCCGCCGCCGCCGGTTCTTTGCAGGCGAGGGAGACGAAGCCGTCGATGACTCCGTGGCCGATCTGGCGTGGTTCACTCCCGAGGGCACGAACATGAAGGACGCCGACTGGTCCCATGACTTCGCCCGGTCGGTGATGATGTTCCTCAACGGGGACAACATCCCCGAGTCGGATCGTCGCGGTGAACCCGTGGTGGGCGACTCCTTCCTGATCGCCTTCAACGGCCAGCACGACGACCTCTCGTTCACCATCCCGGGGGAGGTCTACGGCGACGGGTGGCTGGTGGCCCTGGACACCCATGACGACGAGACTGGCAGCGTGTCGATCTTCGACGACGCCACGACCCTGCTCCCCGGAGTGGAGTTCTCGGTGTCCTCACGGTCGCTCGTGATCCTGCGGCGCCCACGCCCGCCGGCCCATCGCACAGGCCGCTGAGGTCGGCCGTTTCGCGGGACGGCGTACGTTCTGCTCATGAGTGAGCCAGCCCGGGCCTCGACACGGGGTGCCCTCCGCGACAGCGGCTATCGCTCGCGCCCGGTGAAGGCCGAGATCCGCGAGAACCTCCTGGCTCGGCTCCGCTCCGGTGAGAGCGCCTTCCCGGGGATCGTCGGGTTCGACGACACCGTGCTTCCGCAGCTCGAGAGCGCCCTCCTCGCAGGTCACGACCTGGTGCTGCTCGGCGAAAGGGGCCAGGGCAAGACGCGGTTGATGCGCACGCTCGGGTCCCTGCTGGACGAGTGGTCGCCGGTCGTCGCCGGCTGCGAGATCAACGACGACCCCCTTGCACCGGTGTGCGCACGCTGTCGCCGGCTGTCCGAGGAGCTCTCCGACGACCTCCCGGTCGCGTGGAGGCATCGCGACGACCGCTACGTCGAGAAGCTCGCGACGCCGGACACCAGCGTCGGCGACCTGGTCGGTGACGTGGACCCGGTCAAGGTCGCCGAAGGGCGCACGCTCGGAGATCCCGAGACCGTCCACTACGGGCTGCTGCCCCGGACCAACCGCGGCGTCTTCGGCATCAACGAGCTCCCGGACCTCGCCGAACGGATCCAGGTGGCGATGTTCAACGTGCTGGAGGAGCGGGACATCCAGGTTCGTGGCTACTCCCTCCGGCTGCCGGTCGACGTGCTCCTTGTCGCCAGCGCCAACCCTGAGGACTACACGAACCGCGGGCGGATCATCACCCCGCTCAAGGATCGCTTCGGTGCCGAGATCCGGACTCACTATCCACGCGAGGTCGCCGAGGAGGTCGTGCTGATCGGACAGGAAGCGCTGCTCGTCGCCGAGGTCCCCGCCCATCTGGTGGAGATCGTCGCGCGGCTGACCCGGGGGTTGCGGGAGTCATCATCGGTCGACCACCGCTCCGGGGTCAGCGCCCGTTTCGCGATCGCCGCTGTCGAGGCGGTGGCGGCCTCGGCCCTGCGGCGCGGCGCCCGGGTGGGCGAGTCGAACCCGGTCGCCCGCGTCTGCGACCTGGCCTCGGTCGTGCCCACCCTGATGGGGAAGGTCGAGTTCGAGATGGGAGAGGAGGGACGTCAGGTCGAGGTGGTGCAGCATCTGCTGCGGATGGCCGTCGCCGAGACGTTCCGCGAGCGACTCGGCGGGCTGGACCTGTCCGGCTTCACCGGCCTGTTCACCGAGGGCGCCGTGGTGGAGACCGGTGAGCTGGTGCCCGCCGAGGACCTGTTGGGACAGGTCGACACCGTGCCCGGCCTGTCCAAGGTCCTCGACCGGCTCGGGCACGACGACGGCGCCGAGCCAGCAAGCCCTGGCGAGATCGCCGCAGCCATCGAGCTCGTCCTCGAAGGGCTGCACCTGACCCGGAGGATCGACAAGACCGTCGCGCCGGGACGAGCCGGTCGTTCGGTCTACGGAGCCTGACGTGGGTGCGCCGCGGTTCCGCTACGGACCTTGGCACGACGGTCCCGATCCCTTGGCGCCGCCGTACGACGTCCGCGAGGCTCTTGACTCCGTGGGGCATGACGTGCTCGCGGGAGGATCACTCCGCGAAGCACTCGCCGACCTGCTGCGCCGGGGCCTCGCCGGAAACCGGGGGCTGGACGACCTGGCCGCCCGGGTGCGACGGATGCGCAACACCGTGCGTCGTCGCGGTGACCTCGGTGGAACCCTCGACCAGGTCCGGGCGGCGCTCGACCAGGCACTCGCCCAGGAGCATGATGCTCTGGCCACCGAGGACGACCAGGATGCCCGATGGGCCGAGCTGGAGCTCGCCACCCTTCCCGACGACACTGCCGGGGCGGTACGCGCCCTGGATGGCTACGATTGGCACTCCCCGCAGGCGCGGGCCACCTATGAGTCGATCCAGGACATGCTGCGCCGCGAGGTGCTCGATGCCCACTTCGCCGGGATGAGGAGGGCCCTTGCGGATCCGAGTCCTGACGCCATGGCTGCGGTCAAGGACATGCTCGCCGACCTCAACGAGCTTCTGGCAGCGCATGCTCGCGGCGAGAACGCCGAGGACCGGTTCCGCGAGTTCATGGACAGGCACGGCGAGCTCTTCCCCGAGCAGCCACGGGACGTCGACGAACTGATCGATGCCCTGGCCCGCCGGCAGGCCGCGGCCGACCGGATGTTGGCCTCGCTCTCCCCCGAGCAGCGTGAGCAGCTCGGCCAGCTGATGAGCGACGCGATGTCCGACCCCGACCTTGCCTCTCAGATGGCCCAGCTCTCCGACAATCTGCGTGCCCTACGACCGGGAAGGGACCGGCGACCGGTCCAGATGCGACCGGGGGGTGAGTCTCTGGGCTACAGCGATGCCGTCGAGGCCGTTGCGGAGCTGGCCGATCTCGAGTCACTCGAGCGGTCGTTGTCCCAGGCCCATCCGGGGGCAACCCTCGACGACGTCGACGTGGAAGCGCTCGAGCAGCACCTCGGTGCAACGGCTGCCGCCGACTTCGCCGCGTTGCGGGAGCTGGAGCGGGAGCTCGAGCGACAGGGTCTCGTCGCGCGCGGCGTCGACGGCCCCCGGCTGACTCCCCGGGCCGTCCGGAGGCTGGGGGAGTCGGCCCTCAGACGAGTATTCGCCCAGCTGGCCGCAGCGGGCACCGGTGACCACCAGGACCACCGGACCGGCTCTGCCGACGAGCTGATCGGGTCGTCGCGTCCATGGGTGTTCGGAGACGAGCTTCCCCTCGACGCCGTACGCACGGTCTCCAATGCCCTGCGGCGCGGTGGCGGAATCCCCGGACAGCTTCTGGTGGAGGACTTCGAGGTGGTCGAAACGGAGCGTCGTACGACGGCCGCCGTCGCCCTTCTCGTCGACCTGTCGTTCTCCATGGTGCAGGAGGGTCGTTGGGGGCCGATGAAACAGACAGCTCTGGCGCTCTCGCACCTCATCGAGACGTGCTTCCGCCAGGATGCGCTGCAGATCATCGGGTTCGACATCGCGGCGCGACGGCTGACCCCCGTGCAGCTCGCCGATGCCGAGCCGGAGTGGGTCCAGGGCACGAACCTCCAGCACGCCCTCATGCTCGCGGCCAGACACCTGCGCCGGCACTCAGACGCCGAGCCGGTGGTCATGGTCGTCACCGACGGGGAACCCACGGCTCACCTCGCGACGGACGGTGCGCCGTGTTTCAGCTGGCCCACGACACCAGCCACGCTGCGCGCGACCGTGGGCCAGGTCGACGAGCTCTCGCGCTACGGTGCCTCGATCAACTTCTTCATGCTCGGGGAGGACCCGGGGCTGGCCCGGTTCGTCGACGCGATGGCCCGGCGGGCCGGTGGCCGCGTCCTCACCCCGGACGTCGCCCGGCTCGGGGAGTACGTCGTCGCCGACTACCTCCGCGCGAGGAGGGGCCAAGGAAGCCATCGGTAGGGTCGGCGGGATGAGCTGGACATCTCGTGAGCTTTCCCCGCTCGCCGGTCGGTCCGTGGTCGTCACGGGGGCTAACTCGGGCATCGGATGGCACACGGCGTCAGCCCTCGGGCACGCCGGCGCCACGGTGACCCTGGCTTGTCGCGATCTTGCTGCCGGAGCCTCAGCAGCCGCTGCGTTGACCGATGCCGGAGCGGGTGAGGTTCGTGCCGCCCGGCTCGACCTGGCCGACCTGACGTCGGTGAAGGAGTTCGCCGATGACTGGACCGGACCTCTCGACCTGCTGGTCAACAACGCGGGGGTGATGGCGCCGCCTCGCTACCGCGAGACCCGTGACGGCTTCGAGCTGCAGCTCGGCACGAACCACCTCGGCCACTTCGCACTCACCGGCCGGTTGCTGCCGCGGCTGCTCGAAGCTGCCGAGCCCCGCGTGACCACGGTGTCCTCCCTTGCCCACCTCCGCGGACGCCGCACGGTCCTGTCAGGGAGTCCCCGCGACGGCTATCAGCCCGGGCAGGCCTACTCCGACTCCAAGCTGGCCAACCTGCTGTTCGCCTTCGAGCTGCAGCGCCAGGCTGCCCGCCACGGGTCGGAGCTGCTCTCGAACGCCGCCCACCCAGGCACCTCGGCGACGAATTTGTTCACCAGCGAGCAGGGCCTCGGCTCGATCCCGGGGGTGCGCATCGTCGCTCCGCTGGCCCTGAAGCTGGTGCTGCAGTCGGCTGCGGCCGGGGCGGAGCCTACGCTCTTCGCCGTCACCGAAGGCGGTCCGGCGTCCTACACCGGTCCTCAGCGCCTGCGGGAGAGTCGTGGCCCGGTCGGCGCCGCCCGGATCAGCCCACTGGCCCTCGATGAGGAGCTCGCCCGCCGGCTGTGGGACCTCAGTGTCGAGCTGACCGGCGTCGACTTCGACTGGAGCTGAGGCGGTGGGCGGACCACCGGGGGGAGTCACCGTGCCGTGGCATCGAGGTGGGCGCGCACGGCGGCGTGGAACGCCTGCGGCTGCGCCAGGTTGGTGATGTGCGCCGCGTCTGGCAGCACCACCAGGTCGGCGTACGGGATCGAGGCGGCCAGCTGCTCCCCGGCCGACGGGGGCGTGCCCGGGTCGTCGGCCCCAGCCACCACGCGGGTCGGGGTCGAGATCTTGTCGAGGCGGCCGGTGACGTCGTACGTCGCCAGCGCGTCGCAGCAGCCGGCGTACCCGTCCGGAGGGGTGGCCCGGAACATCGACATCACCGCGTCGACGGTGTCGGGATGCTGCGCGCGGAACCGTTCGGTGAACCACCGCTGCGCCGTGGGCTCAACGAGCGCGTCGAGGCCTCCCGCTCGGACCTGGGCTGCCCGGTCGCGCCAGGTGGCTGGTTCGCCGAACACCGGCGCAGTGCTGCAGAGCACCAGCGAGGTCAGGCGAGCGGGATGCTCGAGCGCCAACATCTGGCCGATCGCACCACCCAGCGAGATCCCGACGTAGCCGAACCGCTCGACCTCCAGGCGGTCGGCGAGCGCGAGCACGTCGGCGGCGAGCCCCTCAACGGTGTAGGCGCCCTCAGGGGCAGGGGAGCCACCGTGTCCGCGGGTGTCGAAGCGGACCACCCGGAAGTCCCGGGCGAGTTCGGCAGCGAGGCGGTCCCACAACGAGAGCGTGGTCCCGAGCGATGCGCCGAGCAGGACTGCGGGCCCGGACCCCTCGGCCCGGTGGTGCAACGGCACGACGTCGGCTGCTCGTGCCGGCACGGTGACCTCCTCGGTGGTGGGGTCCGATGCTACTACCGCGTGGTCGTCAGCGATCGGCCGTGTGCTCGGCCGGGACCCTCTCGCCCTCGATCGGTGGTGGCGGTGGGGTGCCGTCGCCGAACGGCCGTCCACCCAGAGCCTCGCGCCCGTGGGCAGTCAGCCACCCGTGCAGATCGGGGCCCTTGGGGATGATCTGGGTGGGGTTGATGTCCTTGTGCACGACGTAGTAGTGCGCCTTGATGTGCGCGAAGTCGGTCGTGTCGCCAAAGCCGGAGGTTTGGAACAGGTCCCGTGCGTAGGCCCAGAGCGCAGGCAGCTCACTCAGCTTGTTGCGGTTGGCCTTGAAGTGCCCGTGGTAGACGGCGTCGAACCGGGCCAGAGTGGTGAACAGTCGCACGTCAGCCTCGGTGATCTGGTCACCGACGAGGTAGCGACGCTCGGTCAACCGTTCCTCGAGCCGGTCCAGTGCCGCGAACAGCTGGTCGTAGGCGCGTTCGTAGGTCTCCTGCCTGCCGGCGAAGCCGCACCGGTACACCCCGTTGTTGACATCGGCGTAGACCCACTCGTTGATCTCGTCGATCTCGTCGCGTAAAGCGTCGGGGTAGAGCTCGGGCGCACCGTCACGGTGGAACTGGGTCCACTCCGTCGACAGGTCCACGGTGATCTGCGGGAAGTCGTTGGTGACCACCTGACCGGTCGGCACGTCCACGATCGCCGGGACCGTGATGCCCTTGGGGTAGCCGGGAATGCGCTTGAGGAACGCCTCCTGGAGCCGCTCGATGCCGAGGACGGGGTCACGTCCCCCGGGGTCGAGGTCGAAGGTCCAGCTGCGTTTGTCATGGGTGGGACCACAGATACCCATGCTCAGCACGTCCTCGAGGCCGAGCAGGCGCCGGACGATGATGGCTCGGTTCGCCCAGGGACAGGCCCGGGCGACGGCCAGTCGGTAGCGGTCCGCCTCCACCGGCCAGCCCTCTCGGCCGTCGACGGTGATCCGGTCCTCGATGTAGTCGGTGTCGCGGTTGAAGTCGTCCTCGACGTAGTCGGCCTCGGCCATGCGCTGCTCCTATGCCTCGTGCGGTCAGTCGGTGTTCAACAGATCGGCGAAGTCGATCGGCTCCGCGAACGGGTCGGTCGTGGACCTGACCCGTCGGTTGAGGACCAGGTCGGCGAGCTCACCAGCCGCACGGTCGATGCGGGCCGACAACGACGTACCCCCCCCGCTGGAACCGAAGCCCTCGCCGGCCGCGAAGACCGTGGTCGGGGCGACGGTCGCACGGAGGTAGCCGAACAACGGTCGCACTGCGTAGTCCAGAGCGAGCGAGTGCCGGGCGGTTCCGCCGGTCGCCGCGAGCAGCACGGGGGTCCCTTCGAGAGTGCCGTCCTCCAGCACGTCGACGAAGGTCTTGAACAGCCCGCTATATGACGCACTGAAGATCGGTGTGACGACGACGAGACCGTCAGCGGCGCCGACGCGTCCGAGCACGTCGGCGAGCCGCGGGACGGGAAGCCGGTGAGCAGGTGGTCGGTCAGGTCGTGGGCGATCTCTCGCAGCTCCACGACGGTGACCTCGACGTCTTGACCGGCGCTGCGCAACCGGCCCGCAGTCGAGGCCGCGAGCCGGTCTGCGAGCAGGCGGGTCGAGGACGGCTGGCTCAGACCAGCGGTCACGACGACGATTGGGCGCGTCATGCCTCCACCGCCACGACCGGGTTCGCGGCTCGGAGGCTCGCGTGGGTGGGAGCGTCCGGCACGTGCGCCGGCTTGAGGGCCGCGAACTCCTTGCGCAGGACCGGCACGACCTCCTCGCCGAGCAGGTCGAGCTGCTCCAGCACGGTCTCGAGCGGCAGGCCGGCATGGTCGACGAGGAACAGCTGGCGCTGGTAGTCACCGACGTAGTCGCGGAACCCGAGAGTCTTCTCGATGACCTGCTGCGGGCTCCCGACCGTCAGTGGGGTCTGGGACGTGAAGTCCTCCAGCGACGGACCGTGACCGTAGACGGGCGCGTTGTCGAAGTAGGGGCGGAACTCGTTGACGGCGTCCTGGCTCTTGCGGCGCACGAACACCCGACCGCCCAGGCCGACGATCGCCTGGTCGGCGGTGCCGTGGCCGTAGTGCTCGAAGCGCTGGCGGTAGAGCCTGACCATCCGCTCGGTGTGAGTTGCGGGCCAGAAGATGTGGTTGGCGAAGAAGCCGTCGCCGTAGTAGGCCGCCTGTTCGGCGATCTCGCGGGACCGGATGGAGCCGTGCCACACGAAGGGCGGCACGCCGTCGAGCGGACGGGGTGTCGCGGTGAACCCCTGAAGAGGCGAGCGGTACCTGCCCTCCCAGTCCACGACCTCCTCGCGCCACAGCCTGTGGAGGAGGTGGTAGTTCTCGATCGCGAGGGGGATGCCGTCACGGATGTCCTTGCCGAACCAGGGATAGACCGGACCGGTGTTGCCCCTTCCCATCATCAGGTCCATGCGCCCCTCGGACAGGTGCTGCAAGGTTGCGTAGTCCTCGGCGATCCTGACCGGGTCCGTCGTGGTGATCAAGGTGGTGGACGTCGACAGGATGATCCGCTCGGTCTGGGCCGCGACGTAGGCGAGCGTCGTCGTCGGCGCGGACGGGATGAACGGCGGGTTGTGGTGCTGGCCGGTGGCGAAGACGTCGAGTCCGACCTCCTCCGCTTTTCCGGCGATAGCGACAGTCGCCTTGATCCGCTCGTGCTCGGTGGGTGTGTTGCCGTTGATCGGGCCGGTGGTGCCGTCGCCGACCGTGAAGATCCCGAACTGCATCGCTGACTCCTTGATAGTTCTAGATTCAACTATCCT
>JBPCND010000157.1:0-8038 GCA_051001655.1 Nocardioides sp.
CTCGGCCGGACGCTGGGTGAGGAGCTGCTCGAGCCGACCCGGATCTATGCCAAAGCCTGTCTCGACGTGGCTCGCCGGACGAGGACCCACGCAATGTCGCACGTCACCGGCGGGGGTCTCGCGGCGAACCTGGGGCGGGTGCTGCCGGACCACCTGGTCGCCGACATCGACCGCGGCACCTAGACCCCCCAGCCCGTCTTCGACCTGGTTTGCAGGGTCGGATCGGTCGCCCAGGCCGACCTGGAGCAGACACTCAACTGCGGCGTCGGGATGGTCGCAGTCACCGACAGCCAGGACGCCGACACGGTCGTCGAGCTGTTGGCCGGGCAAGGCGTGCACGCCTGGGTGTGCGGCGAGGTCACGGAGGTCTCGGACTCACCTGGTGCCGCGCCCGGCCGGTCCGTGGTCCTGCACGGCCAGCACCCCGGCTGGTGACTCGTCTGCTGCTCATGACCGGCCGCCGCGCGTACGCCCTGGGCGAAGCCCACCGGGGGGCGGCATATCGACCGGGAAACGAACTCCGAATCGGGGGGCGCATGTGCGGGAATGACCAGACGACCGGTACGGTTATGGCACGAGAAACTGACAGGAGAGACCGGACGCACGCAGCACCCCGGACACGGCATCGTGAGACGACCGCCGCGGCTGGGGCAGACGTGACTCCGGCCGAGTGTGCGAGGGGGTCGACCCTATGGGGCGCGGCCGAGCGAAGGCCAAGCAGACAAAGGTTGCCCGCGACCTGAAGTACCGCTCTCACGAGACGGACCTCAGTGCGCTGGCCCGCGAGCTGCACGGCAGCAGTGACGACCCGGTCCCGGCGACCGACGAGGCCGTCGACGACGAGGACGACGAATGGGCGGGCTCCACCGGCCCTCGGGCACCGCGGGAGTGACCACCTCGTTCCCCTGAACGACCCCCGGTCTCCCCCGTAGGAATGGGCCGTTAGGTCTGCTCCGCCACCACAATCGAGCACAGCCTTGATCCTGGCGCCGGAATCGCCCGAAGGCTCGTCACGATGAAGGCTGTGCTCGAAAGTGGCGAGGCCGGTCCGTGGACGGGCGGACGTCCCTCCGGACGCAGCTCACCGTAGGTGGATACCGCGCAACCTGCCGACCTCGCTGATCCGGCGTTCCGCCAGTCGGTCCGCGGCGACCACCGGGGGCACCCCGTCCTCCCGAGCCAGCGCGAAGACCCGCTGGGTGGTGTCGTAGATCCGCCCGGCGCGCACCTGCGCCCGGTCGAAGCTGAAGCCTTCAAGCTCGTCGGCGACCTGGATCAGCCCTCCGGCATTGACGACGTAGTCCGGGGCGTAGAGGATGCCCCGGTCCTGGAGCTGCTTCTCGATCCCCTCGTGTGCGAGTTGGTTGTTGGCGGCACCGCACACGATCCGGGCGCTCAGCACCTCGACCACCTCGTCGGAAAGCGCACCGCCCAGCGCACACGGGGCATAGACGTCGAGCTCCTCGGCCACCAGCGCCGACGAGTCGGCGACCGCCCGCGCCGCAGGGTGCTCGGACCTGACCCTGTCGAGCGCCGCTGCCGAGACGTCCGTGATGACGACGGAGGCGCCGTCCTCGACGAGGTGCCGGACCAGGTGTCGTCCGACCTTGCCGACCCCGGCCACCCCGACGGTGCGCCCGCGCAGGCTCGGCGCTCCCCACGTGGCCTCGGCGGCTGCACGCATGCCCGCGAAGACGCCGTACGCCGTGAGCACCGAGGAGTCACCGGCACCGCCGTGCGCGATGGTGCGCCCGGTGACGAACGAGCACTCCAGCGCGATGTGGTCCATGTCCTCGGAGTAGGTGCCCACGTCGCAGGCGGTGTAGTAGCGCCCGTTCAGGGACTGGACGAAGCGTCCGTAGGCCCGCAGCAGCGCCTCGGACTTGACGCGGGTCGGGTCGCCGATGATCACGGCCTTGCCGCCACCGAGATCGAGACCGGCCAGCGAGGCCTTGTAGGTCATCCCCCGTGACAGCGCCAGGACGTCGGCCAAGGCGTCCTGCTCGGAGGCGTAGGGGTAGAACCGAGTGCCGCCGAGACCAGGGCCGAGCGCGGTGGAGTGGATCGCGATGATCGCGGACAGTCCGGTCGGCTCGTCGTGGCAGAAGACCACCTGCTCGTGGCCGGACGCCTGGGCGAAGACGCCGTCGGGGGGTGCCGCCTGCCCAGGGACACTGTGTGGTGCGTCGGAGGGGTCGGAGATGCTCCCGGTCACGGTGGTGACCTTTCGGTTCGGGCCCACGGGGATGGTGCGGGCGGTCAAGGTCCCCATGCAAAGAAGCGGGAGGACGTGCTGGAGGAGAGTTCCGCGGTGGTGGTGCGGCCGTCCTCATGCGGGTCCAGACTACGAAATCTCGTCGGCTCGTGCGACTCGGGCATGGCCGGTACGGCGGTGCCCCGGTACGGTTGGTCCGGAACACGCCGGTTGGTGACTCAAACGGGCCATTGTCGGATTTGGCCCGTCGGCCTTAGGCTCAGGGTGCCAGCTCGGCGAGGGGATGCGCTGCGTCGTACCAACAACGGTGCAGGATCCTTAAAGAGATCATCATTTTGTGAGGAGGCCCGATGAACACGCGGGCACCGGAGTCAGAACCATTGCTCACCCCTGCAGAAGTCGCCGCCATGTTCCGCGTCGACCCGAAGACGGTCACCCGGTGGGCGAAGGCCGGCAAGCTGAGCTCGATCCGAACCTTGGGCGGACACCGCCGGTATCGAGAGTCGGAGGTGCGGCAGCTCCTGACCGGCCTGGTCCCCGAGCAGCGCCGCGGTGAGGCTGACGAGCGAGCCTGAACGACCGGTCCGGCGCGGCGTGAGGATGCCGTTCAGCGCAGCCTCCGCACGTAGCCGAGCATCTGCCGCGCCTCCAGGAGACGACGTTCCCAGGTGACGCCCATGACGATCAGCACCGTGCCGGCACCGCCGATGAGCACCCAGCGGGGGAGGGCGTCGCCGACGTACGGCGCCGCGAGCCGGACGGCCAGGATCCCGCCGACCGCCGCGCCCCAGGTCATCGGGGCGGTCCAGTGCAGCCGCGTGCCCGCCACGACCAGTCCGAGGCAGGCCGCCCCGAGCAGGAGCGCCCGGAGCCCGGCGTCCTCGGTCAGGGCCCAGAGCAGACTGGGCACCAGCGCCATGCCCAGCGCCGGACCGAGGCCTGCGGACGTCGAACGCTGCGGGTGGCGCCGCAGGTAGACGAGTCCGACCACGGCCAGCACGGCAGCGCTCGGCAGGGTGTAGGGCTCCGGCTCGCGCACGCCGACCTCCCAGAGCTGGACCCAGCTCGCCGCGGCGAGAAGGAGGCCACCCAGGGGCAGGAGCCACTGCCGGTCCGGGCGCAGCAGCGAGAGCGAGGTCACCGCGACGCCGGTCACGGTGAGGTAGACCGCGGTCCAGGTCAGGTCCAGCTGGTCGGAGGCGCCCAGCACCCCCGCCAGCGCCACCGGCAGAGCGGCCATCGCGGCACCGACCTCCAGTCCCGCCCGCGCGATCGACAGGTTGGGGTGCGACCAGGTCCGGTCGGGAAGCAGGTGCGCGGGCACGACCGCCACCGCGAGCACGACGAGGGCGAGGAGGGCCGCCCACGGGTCGGTGACCCCGGCCAGCTGCCCCCATGTCCAGGTGCTTCCGGCCAGGGCGGTGGTCAGCACGGCGCCGGCCATCGCGGAGGTTTCGGGCTGCGTCGCGCGCAGGTGCACCATCCCGGCCACCAGGAAAGCAAGGCTGAGGGTGAGGGCCATCAGAAGGTCGTCGTAGCCGGACACGACCACGGCCCCTGCGAGGAACGACGCGGACGCGATGACCGTCAGCAACGACCCCGTGCGCATCCACCAACCGGCAAGCGCGACGGCGATCACGCTGGCGACGGCGACGACCGACCAGACCGGCACGGAGAAGAGCGAAAGCGTCACGACGACGGTGACGGCCAGGACGAGCACGCCCACACGCGCCGCCGCGGCAGGGGTGCGCCGCAACCTCATCTGCGCGGTGACCTGGTCAGGAACCAGTTGCACCGCCGTCACGAACGTGAGCAGCAGGGCCAGGACCATGAGTGGGAGGAGCCAGGGCTCGGGCAGGCTCGAGCCCGTTGTGAGAGGTGACAGCCGACCGGTGAGGCCACCGGCCCAGTCCGCGGAGGCAGCCTCTGCCAGCCGCTGCGCGGAGCTCAGAACGAGGCCGAGGCCGTAGCCCAGGATCACCAGCCCGGCGAAGACCTGAACGACGAGTCCGGTCGGTCGCCACTGCGGCGGTGCCCACCAGCACAGGGCCGCGGTGAAGGCGAGCGCGCCCGCGGCGGCGCCGGCGACGGCGGTGCTTCCCTCGTCGGAGACCGGGACGCTGAGGGCGAGCACCAGCACGGCGTAGGTCACCGCTGCTGCTCCCACGCGGGCGGCGACGGGCAGCCGATCGACCAGCGTGAGCGTGCCGACCAGAGCGGCCGCCGCGAGGAACGGCCACCCGTCGAGGTCGAGCCACAGGGTGCCGAAGTCCGGGTGTGCCGTGGCACGGTCCAGGGCGCTGCCGAGCAGGGCCAGCCAAGTCAGGACGGTCACCACCGACGCGGACACACTCGTCCAGCCGAGGTCGAGCCGGGCGGAAGCCAGCACGACCGCCGCCCCGAGGATGACCGCCGCGACGAGGCCGGCGGACCCGCTGATCCCGGGCAGGGTGGCGACGCCGATCGCCGCCGCGGCGGAGCCGAGCCCTGCGACCAGCTCCGCGCTGATGAGAGCTCGCGCAGGAGTACGCCGGACCGCGACGGCAGCGCCTCCGCCCGCGAGGACGAGCACCAGTCCGATGACCACGAGGAAGGTGGCGTCCGACACGTCACCGAGCCAGCCCGCGTCCCGTGCTCCGAAGATGTCGAGGGTGAGCAGCCCCAGCGCGACCAGCGCCAAGGCCTCCGCGCCACCTCGCAGGTCCCGCCGCGCCAGCCAGCTCGCCAACAGCCCGCAGAAGAGGGTCAGGCCCACAAGGGTGGCCGTGCGACCTCCGACTCCCATGACCGACCACGTGACGGCGAGGAACACCAGGGCAGCGATCAGGATGCAGACGGCGCCGAGGCCGAGGAGGATCTTCGGGACAGATGCAGCGCTCAGCCCGCCGCGACGGACAGGTCCAGACGTCGTACCCGCCATCGGTCCGACGCTCGCGTTCGGCACTGTGCAGTACGCCGACATCGCCGGCACGGCGGAGGACGTCGACATCCCCGGCACGAGCGAGGCGCTGGTCGAGGTGGGGACCGGACGAGGCGCCGACGCGCGCAGCTCCGCCACCAGATCGTCCGCGGTGACAAGCGTGCGGTAGAGCCGTTGGGCGAGCTCCCCCGCCAACGGCAGGTCACAGACGGTGCACGCCGGCTGTCCGGGGAGGATCGAGGAGCCGCAGTCGGGGCAGCGGTGGGGGTCAGCGAATCGGGCCATGTCCCCATCAAGCCACGGATGCACCCTCGCCGTGCAGCGTTGCGCCACTCATCCTGGCCTGAGTACGACGACTCAGCGGGACTCGCGCCAGCCGTCGACCTACCGCATGAGCGTGGCGCAGGCCTGAGGCAGTTGATGGGGGATCAGCCCCGAGCCCGGAGGTCGCCGTGCTGACCCAGCCCCGAGCCCGGAGGTCGCCGTGCTGACCCAGCCCCGAGCTGTGTCACCTACGGACGGTCGATTCCGACCGAGGACCGGCCAGGGGTGCCACAGCTCGATCGGTTCCGGCCTGGTCCCCAGCGTACGCTCCGACCCGACCTGTTCACGGACCGACGGCGGCCCAGCGTCGAGACAGCGCACCCAGCCAGATCAGGTGACGGCCCCCAAGCGCCTGACCTGTGGATGCACGCTACGCAGGTTCTAGCCGCCTCGAAACCTGCCTAACGTGCATCCAGAGGCTGTGGCGCGCATGAGAGGAAAGTATCGACTCTGCTACCGAACTGGTGGTGGCGGGGCGGCTGACGGCGCTCCGACCACCCACCAGGGTGGTCGAGAGACTCGCGGCCGAGGCCGGGGCAGAGCACGGCGCCAGTCGCCCGCGGCGCGACGTAGACTGGGGCCCAGGCCACTCAGGACCCCCAGTGGTTGGCAGCCCGACCACCGGAGTCCAGCGATGACCGCACAGTCAGTCCGACCGCAGAGCCGTCACGAGCTCAGTGCCTATGCACGTCTGGCCGCCGAGATCCGGGACCTGGGTCTGATGCGCCCACGGATCGGCTTCTACACCGCGGTCCTGGTGCTTACCCTGCTCGCCCTCGCTCTCGTCGTCGCGGTCATGGCGCTCGTCCGCGACTCGTGGTGGCTCCTGTTCCTGGCGCCGCCACTAGCTGTCGTCAGTGTCCAGATGGGTTTCTTCGGCCACGACGCCGGCCATCGACAGGTGTCGAGAAAGGCAGGACCGAGCCGGTGGCTCGGCCTCTTCGCCGGCAACATGATCAACGGCTTCAGCTACGACTGGTGGGTGACCAAGCACAACGCACACCACGCCCACCCCAACGATCTCGAGGCGGATCCGGACGTGAGATCCGGCGCGCTGGTCTTCGACTCCTCCCAGGCGATGGGCCGCCGCGGCGCGTCGGCCTGGCTCGCACGGCACCAGGCGTGGTTCTTCTTCCCCATGCTCACCCTGGAGGCGCTGAACCTGCACATCTCCAGCGTCCGGGCGCTGCTGTCGAGCCGGGCACGTCATCGTGGGAGTGAGGCGGCCTTCCTCGTGGGACACTTCGTCCTGTACGGCATGCTCCTGGTCCTCACCATGACCTGGACGCAGGCGCTGGTGTTCATCGCGATCCACAAGGGGTTGTCCGGGGTCTACCTCGGCAGCTCGTTCGCGCCGAACCACAAGGGGATGCCCGTGCTGACGGGCGAGCAGGCTGCCGATCCGCTGCTGCGGCAGGTGCTCACCTCCCGCAACGTGCGTGGCGGCCCCGTGGTGGATGTGGCCCTCGGTGGCCTGAACTACCAGATCGAGCACCACCTCTTCCCGAGCATGCCCCGGCCCAACCTGCGGCACGCCCAGCCGGTCGTCAGGGCGTTCTGCGAACGGCACGGGGTGTCCTACGAGGAGACGTCGCTCTGGGCGTCGTACGCCATCGTCCTTCGCCACCTCGACACCGTGGCCGACCCGAGCGCGGCCTAGCGAGGCTCGTGCGGGTATCCCTGGGCGCGGTTCTGGAAGGCCAGGATCGCCGGGTTACGGATCACGCCGTCCTCGATCTCGATGGCGCGCCGGATCGTCTCGTCCTCGGCCCAGGCAGCCCTGCCGCCCAGCACGGTGGGCAGGAAAGGTAGCAGGGCCTCGCTGTTCTCCCAGGTGGCCGAGTTCCACAGGTACGACGGACTGTGGTCAACGCCGTAGTAGACGACGTTGTCCCCCACGACGAAGGTCGGCTCCTCGAACGAGGTGGGCCGTGCCCAGCCGAACCCCATCCCCTCATCGCACGAGACGTCGACGATGAGCGTCCCCGGTCTGAGCGCAACAAGATCCTCGGCGAGAAGAAACATCATCGGGGCGTCGGTGTCCTGCAGTACGCAGTTGACGATGATGTCGTGCCCGGAGAGGAAGTCGGCAAGGGGGAGGGATCCGTCCGGTCCGAGGACCCGGCTGCGTCCGGGCGCGCGTTCGTCGTGCTCGAACTGGAGGATCCGGGCGGAGTGGATCGGCGAGCTCACCGCGGCAGCGTTGCGGTGGGTCAGGACGGTGACGTCGCCGATCCCGTGCGCATTCAAGGCGGTCACCGCTCCGCGAGCCGTCGAGCCGAAGCCGATCACCGCCGCCCGTAGCGGCCTGCCGTAGTCGCCGGTGGACCCGACGAGCTGCAGCGCGTGCAGGACCGAGCAGTAGCCCGCCATCTCGTTGTTCTTGTGGAACACGTGCAGGCCGAAGGAGCCGCTGCTCTTCCAGTGGTTCATCGCCTCGAACGCGATCAGGGTCAGCCGCTGCTCGATGGCGAGCTGGGTGAGCTTTCGGTCCTGTACGCAGTGCGGCCATCCCCACAGGACCTGACCCTCATGCATGTCCGCGAGGTCGGACGCCTGCGGCTTGGGCAGGAGCAGGA
>JBPCND010000158.1:0-5009 GCA_051001655.1 Nocardioides sp.
AGCGTCACCGCCCGCCAGCCGTCCCATCCGGTGAGGTAAGGCGGCCAGACGCCACGAAGCCCGCAGAACGATGCCGTCGTGAGCGGTTCGTTCACCGGAGTGACGTGGTCGACCACCCCGCGGTAGCGGGACGCGAACGCGGCAGCGAACTCCGCCAGCACTTCGGGGAACCGCGGGTCCGCGAACGACCCCGGAAGCCACGGCGGGCATCCGTAGTGGACGGGATCGGCCACGACGGTCAGGCCGAGGCACCCCGTGGCATAGGGCAGCACCTCATCAAGCCGCGACCAGTCGAACTGACCCGGAGCGAGATGGACCCTCGGCCACGAGACCCCGTAGCGGATCGCCGTCGCCCCCAGATCCGCCGCCCGGTCCAGGTCTGCGGCCCACACGTCCTCGTGCCCGGTCAGCACGTGCTCGTCCAGTGCTGCTTGATCGCTGCCCACCGGTGGGTAGACACAGGTGTCCTCGATCCCCAGCAGCCACGTGAACGTCCCGCTGGCGAAAGGCACGCTGGTCATCGGGGCGTCTGGAGTCACTTCAGTCCTGTCGTGGCGACGCCCTGCACGAAATACTTCTGCGCCAGCCCGAAGGCGACAGCCAGAGGCAGCAGGGAGATGGTGGCACCGGCCAGCAGGACGGCATGGTCGGTGACGTGCTGTCCACCGAAAAGGGTGAGGCCCGCGGGCAAGGTCCGCATGCTCGTGGAGCTGGTGATGACCAGCGGCCACAGCAGGTCGTTCCACAGGTTCATGAAGTGCAGCACTGTCAGCGTCGCCAGCGCCGGTTTCGCCAGCGGCAAGATGACTCGCCAGTAGATCTGGAAGTGGTTCGCACCGTCCAGGCGCGCCGCCTCGTCGAGCTCCCGGGGGATCTGCAAGAAGAACTGGCGGAGCATGAAGATGCCGAAGGCGCTGGTGGCCCGCGGGATGATCAGGCCCTGGTAGGTGTCCAGCCAGCCGAGGTGGAAGACCGTCATGAAGACCGGGATCAGGGTGATCTGGAACGGCACCATCAGAGTGGCGAGAACCAGCCAGAAGCAGGCGGTGGACCCGCGGAAGCGGATGCGGGCCAGTGCGTACGCCGACATGGAGTCGAAGATCAGCAGCAGAACAGTGGTAACTCCCGCGAAGACGAAACTGTTGATGATCAGACGGAGGAACGGGAGCTCCTGCCAGATGTCGCGGTAACCCTGCAGGGTCCAGTCCCTCGGCAGGATCCGGGCAGGGTCAGCGAAGAGGTCGGCTTCGCCGCGGAAGGAGCCGCCCAGCATCCAAAGGAATGGCACGACGGCCAGTGCAGCGCCGATGCCCACCAGTGCCCAAGCGACGGCCCTGCCGGTGCGGAGCCCAGGAGAGGTAAGGGCTGGCGAGGGACCCCGCCGGCGCCGCCGGAGGTCAGTCAACATCGCTGTACCGGAACAGACGGAGCTGCAGGGTGGACACCACCATGATCAGGGCGAAAAGGACCCACGCGATCGCCGACGCGTAGCCGAAGCGGAACTCCTCGAACCCACGCCGGTACATGTATGTCACCAGGGTCTCGGTCTCGAACAGCGGCCCGCCGTCAGTCATGGCGAACACGAGGTCGAAGAGCTGCAGGGAGTTGATGGTCAGGATCACGGCTGTGAAGAGCAAGGTGGGGCGCATGCTCGGCAGGGTGACGAACCGCACCAGCTGGCGGCGGTTCGCGCCGTCGAGCCGCGCCGCTTCGTAGAGGTCCTTCGGCACGCCCTGAAGTCCGGCCAGCATCAGCAGCATCGTGAACCCGAGGTTCTTCCAGATGCCGACGAAGATGACTGCGGGCAGCGCCCATGTCGAGCTCTGCAGCCAGTTGACCGGGCTCAGGCCGATGAGCTCGGTCCAGCCGCCGACCAACCCGATCTGCGGGTCCAGCAGGAAGCGCCACACCAGGCCGATCGAGGCGAGCGACACGATCGTGGGGAAGAAGTAGACCGACCTCAGGAAGCTCGTGAGTCGGTCGGTCGTCTGGAGCCACTGCGCCAGCAGGAATCCCAGCACCAGCTGGATGCCGACCGAGACGACCGTGAACAGCAGCGTCACCTTCAGGGCGTTCCAGAAACGTGGGTCGGCGAACAGCTCGCGGTAGTTGCCGAGCCCGACCCAGGGCTGCTCGTCGGCGCCGATGCTCCAGTCGTGCAGGCTGATCCACAGAGACTGCCCGATCGGGTAGACGATGAAAATACCGAGGATCAACAGGCTCGGTGCGAGGAAGAGGTACGCCGGCTGCCATGCCCACCTCGACCGGCGTGCGGCCGGCCTAAGACCGCTCGGGTCGTCCGTCGACGGGGTCGGCCCGGGTCCGGGTGCGGCGCCTGTCGCCGGATGAGCGATGGTGTTCATGCCTGGGTGTCCTCTCACGCGACGCGAGCACGTCCTGGAGGGTGGCGACCCGCCCCCAGGACGATATGGCTGCCCTCGCTGCTACTGGTGGCAGCCGGTGATTTCGTTGATCGCTTCGGCGGCTGCCTCCTTCTCGCTCGCCACGTCGGCGCCGCGGGTGATCTTGCCGATCAGCGGCACGTACACGTCGGCGTCGACGCTGGTGGCGTTGGTGACCTTCGGGAGGTAGAGCCTCGCGTCGGGTAGCGCTGCCGCGAAAGCCGAGACCACCGGGTCGGCCGCCAGCTCGGCGTTGTCGGCCAGGTCGGTGCGCACGGGCGGGAAGCCCGAGGCCGTGGCGAAGGCAGCCTGGGCCTCGGCGCTGGTCCAGTACGAGAGAAAGGTGAAGGCCTCCTCTGGGTGCTCCGAGCCCTTCGCGACCATGAGGGGGACGGTGGATCCCAGGGTGACCGGCCCGGTGCTGCCCTCGGGAACAGGCGCGACACCGAGGTCGATCCCGGCGTCCTTGTAGCCCGCCGCGGCCCACGGGCCGTTGATCTGCATGGCCGCCTTGCCGGCCGCGAACAAGGAGTCGGATTCGGCTCCGGTCAGGCCGACCGGGCTGACGTTCTCTTCGGTGACCAGGCCCGCCCACGTCTGCAGGCTCGACACGCTCTCCGGCGAGTCGATGACCGCACAGCCCGAGTCGTCCACGATGTCGGCGCCGTCCATCCACTGCAAGATGGGCCACATCTGAATCGTCTCGTGATCTGCCAGCGACAAGCCGTACCGGGAGACCTCGCCCCCCTCGGACTGGGTCAGCTCGACGGCGGCCACACGGAAGTCCTCAGCGGTGGCGGGGGGGCCGCTTATGCCGGCCTCCTTGAAGGCCGTCTTGTTGTAGTACAGCTGCAACGTCGCGACGTTGGCCGGCACTGCGTACAGCGACCCGTCGACAGTGAACGCCTCGATCGCCGACGGTGAGAGCTTGTCCGCGTTGATCTGGGTCGCCCCGTCGCCGACGGCGTCGTCAAGCGGCAGCACCGAGTTCGTCTTGATGTACTGGGCCACGACATTCGGGTCGAAACTGGGGGTGGCCAGGTCCGGGCCCTGCCCGGTGGCCCAAGCCGCCGGCAGCTTCTGGGTGATGGTGTCCCATGGCTGGACCTCCATCGTCACCTGGATGCCGGGATGGCTGTCGTTGAAGCTCTCGACGATTCCCTCGTAGGCCGCCCGGTCGCCGCCGGTGAAGCCCGTCCACAGCGACAGCTCTACCGGATCGTCACCGCCACCCCCCTCAGACGTGTCGTCCGATCCGCAGGCGCTCAGCGCGAACAGGCAGACCATGGTCATTGCGACAGCGCGGGATGTCGTTCTCATCTGCGGGCACTCCTTGGTTGCGGGAAAGGCTCAGGACGGGACAGGCGGTCACGCATCGGACCGGGGGCAGCCGCACGACTCGCGCGGGACGAGCTCAACAGGAAGGGTGAGGTGACGGTCCTCCGGGGCGCTGCCGGCCATGAGCGCGAACAACCGCTCCGTCGCCAGACGGGCCATCCGCTCCGCAGGAACCCGCACGGTGCTGATCGACGGGCTCGTGATGCGCGACACCCCGAAGTCGTCATAGCCGATCAACGCCGCGTCGCGGGGCACCTCGAGACCGGCGGACCGCAGCTCCGTCATCGCGCCGTAGGCCATCTCATCGTTCGCGGCGAAGACCCCGTCGAACTCCTGCGAGCTCGCGAGAAGCTGCCGCGCGGCGTCGCGCCCCGACTCCTCGCTGTAGTCACCGGTCAGCAAGGTCTGCGGGTGAGCGAGCCCGTGTCGGGTGAGAGCCTGGCGGAAGCCCTCGTAACGGTCGATCGCACTTTGATGCTCCATCGGGCCGCTGATGTGGACGAGCTTGCGCAGGCCATGGCTCTCGACGAGGTGATCGGTGGCGGCGGCCGCGCCCGCCACGTCGTCGATGCCGACACTGACGGCATCGGGCAAGTGCGGGAAGCGCCCCAGAAGGATCACGGGCAGGCCCGACTCCACCAGGCGGTTCAGGTGGCGGTCGTTGACAGCCGCCGACGTCACGATTGCGCAGTCGGCGGCACGGGAACGCAACACCCGCTCGTAGGCCGCTACTCCGTGCTGCTCATCGGGGTTCGTCGAGATGATCACGTGCACGTCGTGTGCGTTGCTCACATCGGTCACGCCGCCCAAGAGATGCATGAAGTAGCCGTGACCGAACACGTGGCGGCCCGTGTTGGGCACCACCAGGGCAATCGACCCAGACGTCTGTGCACGAAGCGCACGCCCAGCAGAGTTGGCCACGTAGCCGAGCTGTCGTGCCGCCGCCCGGACACGATCCTTCGTCTCAACCCCGATCCGAGGATGGTCAGAGAGCGCCATCGACACCGCGCTGGGAGAGACCCCGACCAGCAAGGCGACATCCCTCAGCGTCACCCGCCGCGCGGTGTCCTGAAGGGCCACGAGTGCACGCTCCTTCAAACGATTCAGCACTCTGCGCAAGTGCGGGAGGACATGAGACAGGCGAGCTCATGTGCGACTGCGTCTTGGTTACTTAAACGATTGAGCAGGGTTACCATACAACTGTGGCCACCACCCGTCAAGAGGCCGCGTTGACTCACCCAAAGTGCGCGCGAAGGGTGGGTCGTTGAC
>JBPCND010000159.1:0-9549 GCA_051001655.1 Nocardioides sp.
AGGGCAAGGCGCGCGACGTCGCCGAGAGCAAGATCGGCACCCGGGGGCAGTGGACCACCACGTTGCGCCTCGACCCGCGCGACGGCCGGCTGTTCTACGAGGTCGACAGCATCCGTGACGCCTCGCGTCCGATCCGCTGGGTGAATGCCGACAACGGCAACATCATCAAGTCCTTCAACGCGCTCGCCCACGGTGAGGGCATCGGCGTCAAGGGTGACAAGAAGTCGCCGCTGCTGACGACACGGACGGCCAAGAACAACGGGAGCAACAGCTACGTCCTTAGGAGCGAGGACAGCCGTTACGCGACCTACACCGCGAACAACAGCACCAAGCGCGCGAGCCTGATGACCGATGACGACGACATCTGGGACTTCAACCTGCCGCAGC
Organism: Nocardioides sp.; assembly: GCA_051001655.1. Taxonomy (GTDB): domain Bacteria; phylum Actinomycetota; class Actinomycetes; order Propionibacteriales; family Nocardioidaceae; genus Nocardioides_B. Next base: position 388 of record JBPCND010000159.1, read on the forward strand.
TCACCGGCATCAGCCAGGCACCCGGTGTCGACGCGCACTACTACGCCAAGGTGGTCGACGACTTCTACGGCGACACGTTCGGCCGCAACAGCATCGACGACGAGGGCCTGCCGATCATCTCGGTCGTGCACTGGGACAAGAACTACTGCAACGCCTTCTGGAACGGCGCCTACATGACCTACGGCGACGGCTTCGGCGACACCTGCCTGCCGCTCTCCGGCGGGCTCGACGTCGACGGTCACGAGCTGACCCACGGCGTCACCGAGTACACCTCGGACCTGATCTACGAGAACGAGTCGGGTGCGCCCAACGAGGCCTTCATCGACATGATGGGCAACACCATCGAGTTCTACGCCGACGAGAACAAGCTGGACCCGGCCGCCACGCCGGACTTCCGGATCGGCGAGGACGTCATCAACTCGGCAAACCCGGCGACTGCCGGCTTCCGCAACATGGGCGAGCCCGGCGAGTTCAACGACCCCGACCACGTGGTCGACAAGTACACCGGGGAGCTGGACAGCGGCGGCGTGCACTCCAACAGCGGCATCGCCAACCACGCCTACTACCTCTCGGTCTACGGCGGCCAGAACGCCGGCTGCACGGCTCCGGTCGTGACGCACACCGAGGACTGTGAGGTCGACGTCCCGGCCCTCGGCCTCGACAGGACCGCGCAGATCTACTACGCGGGGTTCACCTCGCTGTCGGAGTACGCCAACTTCTGTGACGCCCGCAACGGCACGATCGCCGTGGCTGACGACGCCGAGAAGGCTCCTGTCGGGCTTGCCTGGGACGCCGTGGGCGTACATGACGGCTGCGCGCCGGGCACCCCGCCGCCGCCGCCGTGCGTGGGCAACGCCGACGCCACCCTGCCGATCGAGTCCCCGCACCCCTACGGCAACAACGGGGACTGCACCTGGGTCTACGACAACGGGAGCGCTGGCTTCAAGTTCCACTTCACGCTCCTCGACGTCGAGGAGGACTACGACTACGTCTACGTGAAGGACGGGAACGGCGTTGTGCTGGAGGCCTACACCGGCACGGTGAGCGGTGAATTTGACTCCCCGTGCATCGGGACGCCGACCGGGTCGGTGCAGTTGACGACCGACCAGTCGGTCACCGCCCAGGGATTCACCATCGACTCGGTGGAGCCCTGCTGACCGGCTGAGCGCTTGACGGGGGAGGCCCCGGATCCTCTCGGGAGGTCCGGGGCCTCTGCTGTGCGCTGTGGGCGTCCTCAGGCGGTGCCCCGCAGTGCCCAGGCGTCGTCACGGATCAGAGGTACGACGCTGCCGTCCGCGTGCAGCCCGTCCACGTCGACCCCCGGGCCGCCGATCACCACGTCGGTGTGGGCGCTGGAGAAGTTCAGGCCCCGCGCGGCCAGCTCGGCCGGGGTCATCGCGAGCCCGTCCCGGACACAGAACGGGAAGGCCTGCCCCCAGGCCACATGACAACCCGTGTTCTCGTCGTACAACGTGTCGTGGAAGGTGACTCCCGCCGCGCGGACCCGTGACGACCCCTCGACGAGCGCCACCTCCCCGAGACTCCGCGCGCCCGGATCGCTGTCAAGCTGGGCCAACACGGACTCGAGGCCGCGGGACGCCTGGGCGTCGACCGCCCGGCCACCTTCGAAGGTCAGCACGAGGTCCTCGACCAGGACGCCGGCGCCGGGCATCACCAGCGGCCGTGTTGTACGCAGGACGCCGTCCGCCCGGGCCTTGTCCGGGCTGGTGAAGACCTCCTCGGTCGGCAGGTTCGGCATGTACTCAACGCCGGCCTCGTTGCGCATGCCGCCACCGACCCACACACACCCGGGGATCAGTCCGACGGTGAGGTCGGTCCCTGCTCCGTGATAGCGGACCGAGTCGAGGGTCAGCTCGGTGAGGGCCTGCGCGCGGCCACCGAGCAGGTCCCTGTGTCGACGCCACTCCTCGACCACGTCCGGCGCATCGAGCCGCATGGCAACGGCCACGGCCTCCCACAGCCGGTCGACGTCGGGCTCGCCGAACACCTGGTCGGCCCAACCCGCGTTGGGGGCGGCGACGACGGTCCACTGCACCGTGCCGCCGAGCATCATCTGACGAGTGCGTGACGCCAGATCGACGGGCAGCATCACGGTCCTGGCCGGGTCGATGCCGTCGAAGGCATGAGGGTCGGGGTTGCCGGTGAGCCGGATCAGGGCAATGCCCTGCTCGGTCCACTCGGCGAGACGGGCCAGCTTCCAGGCCGGAGCAGTAGTCAGTGACGAGTCGGGCGCATGGACAAGGGCAGAGCGACGTACGGCGACGTCGTCGTACTCCATCAGCACACGGTGCGCCCCGACTGAGTAGGCATGCTCCGTGACAGCACGCGCGATCGGGGCGTGAGAGACGTCGGCGACGACCACGACCTCCTGGCCGGGCTGGACGTTGGCGCCAATCTCCACGACGAGTGCGGCATAGGCGTCGATTCGTTCCTGGTCGGTCGTCACGAGTTCCTCCCGGGTGGTCGGCAACAGTGCCGGATACCATGCTGACATGCTTGCCGGAAACACCTCCGCCGAGGACACCTGATGGTGGAGGACGGTTACGTCGTCGATGCGGACGCCGCCGTCGTCGATGCGGACGCCGCCGCCGTCGATGGCCGCGAGCCGCCCTCGTCGCGGCAGGCACTGGACCGGGAGCGGATCGTCTCTACCGCTGTGCAGTTCATCGACGAGTTCGGGCTGCCCTCGCTGTCCATGCGACGACTCGGAGCCGCGCTCGGAGTTGAGGCGATGTCGCTCTACCGTTACGTGCCCGGCCGGGAGAACCTGCTGGACGCGGTGGTTCAGGACATCGTGGACGAGATGCGTCACGACGACGACGTACTCGCTGCGCCACGCGACGGCTGGCAGGACTTCCTCCAGCGGCTGGCGCACGGCATCAGGCGGGTGGCGCTGGCCCACCCCAAGGCATTCCCCCTCGTCGCTTCCCGTCCGCCCGAGGCGCCGTGGTTGCGGCCGCCGCTGCGCAACCTGACATGGGTGGAGTCCTTCCTGGACGGGCTGCTGAGCGAGGGCTTCACCGACGAGTCAGCCGTGGCCGCCTACCGCGCGTTCACGAGCTTCCTACTCGGCCACCTGCTGCTCGAGGTGTCCTCGCTCGGAGCGGATGTGGGCCCGCTCGACGTGCTCGACGACCAAGAAGAGTCGAACGAGAAGAGCATGGCGTCCTATCCGACGGTTGACCGCCTCCGGGAATCGCTGGCCGAGGACCACTCCGCTGTGGAGTTCGAGGAGTCGTTGGAGGACCTGCTCAATCGGATCGCGCTGCTCCAGTCCGAGGCCTCCGGCTAGGCCGCTCGCCGCGAGTGGCTCTCGAGGGTTTACGACGTAAGCCCTTGGGGAACCATGCCTGAGGCGACGGTGAAGACCCGTCGTCACCGGCACTCACGGAACGGAACTCGTCATGAAAATCGGAGAAAGCTTCCAGAACGCGACGGACGGATTCTTCGCGTTCCTCCCCAACCTTCTGGGCTTCCTGGTCCTGCTCCTGATCGGGTTCATCGTCGCGAAGGTCGTCTCGACGATCATCAGCAAGCTGCTCCAGAAGATCGGCCTCGACAGGCAGCTGCACGAATCCGACGCCAACAAGTACGTCGACAAGGTGCTGCCGGGAGCCAGCCCCTCGAAGGGTATCGCCCGCGTCGTGTTCTGGCTGATCTTCATCTTCTTCCTGTTCAGCGCGATCGGTGCTCTGAAGATCCCCGCCGTCACGACGTTCATGAACCAGGTCCTGTCCTACCTCCCCAACGTGATCGTGGCCATCCTCATCTTCGTGGTCGCTGCGTTGATCTCCGGCGCCGTCGCGGGTGGTGTCGCCAAGGTGATGGGAGACACCCCGACCGGCAAGATCGTCGCCACCATCGTGCCGGCACTGGTGATGGTCATCGCCATGTTCATGATCCTCGAGCAGCTGCAGATCGCTCCCGAGATCGTCCGGATCGCCTTCGCCGCCGTCATGTTCGCGCTCGCACTGGGTCTGGCGCTGGCGTTCGGACTCGGCGGTCGCCCGGTCGCCGAGCGGCTCCTCGAGGACGGCTACCGCAAGGGCCAGGAGGCCAAGGCACAGGCCAAGTCGGACCTGCAGACCGGGCGTGACCGTGCCCAGGAGCAGGCCGGCAACGCCTCGTCGCAGTCCACGGGGTCTGCGGAGTACTCGGGGTCCTCGGGTTCGTCCGGGTACTCGGAGCCCGGGACGGTCGGGACCGAGAGTCCCTACTCGGACGACGTTCGTCCCGAGCGCTACTGACACGAGAACGACCAAGGCCTCCGACCCGCGCAGTCCACGGGTCGGAGGCCTTGGTCGTTCGGGGTGAACGACGGGACTTGAACCCGCGACATCCGCGACCACAACGCGGCGCTCTACCAACTGAGCTACGCCCACCATGTGCTGGCTGACCATGACCTGCCGGAGGCGGGTCCACGGCCACGACGGCCCCTCCGCAGACGTGACCGGAGAAGCCGAGGCAGCGATTAGTGTAGCGGCTGGGAGGCAGGCTCAGGACCTGGGGGAGAGGCACCCGTCAAGGAGCCGCCATGCTGTTCGGCGAGTGCCTTGGCCACCGTCGAGTCAGGTCCCGGCGAGGGCACGAACACCGCCGCGCGGTAGTACCTCAGCTCCTCGATGCTCTCCTGGATGTCGGCGAGGGCGCGATGGTTGCCACCTTTCGCGGGAGCGCTGAAGTAGGCACGGGGGAACCACCGACGCGACAGCTCCTTGATCGATGACACGTCGACGATCCGGTAGTGCAGGAACGACTCCAGGGTCGGCGTGTCCCGCGCCAGGAAGGCCCGGTCGGTGGCGACTGTGTTCCCCGCGAGTGGTGGTCGGCTGCCTTCGGGACAGTGCTGTCGGACATAGTCGAGGACCTGCTTCTCGGCCGCTTCGAGAGTGAGCCCGGCGTCCAGCTCGTCGAGCAAGCCCGACGCTGTGTGCATGGTGCGGACGAAGTCGATCATCTGGTCCAGGGCGGCCTGCGGGGGACGGACGACGACGTCCACGCCGTCACCGAGGACGTTGAGGTCGAAGTCGGTCACCAGGGCAGCCACCTCGATCAGCGCGTCCGCGCGCAGGTCCAGGCCGGTCATCTCGCAGTCGATCCACACCAGTCGGTCGTTCACGTGTGGGAGGTTACTCGACTGGACCGACTGCTGCGGGGCGCTCAGGCACCTCTGAGGCGCACTCCCTAGGGTGAGCGCCATGTCGTGGATGGGTGTGCTCGCCCGCCTGGTCGTGGGAGGAGTGTGGCTGGCCGCCGGACTGGTCAAGCTCCCGGAGCCTGCGGAGAGCGTCCGTGCGGTCCGGGCCTATCGGCTGGTCCCCGAGGCGATCGTCCCCCCTGTGGGGCACGTGCTCCCCGTCCTCGAGATCCTGGTCGGGCTGAGTCTGATGCTCGGCGTGTTGGTGCGGGCGAACGCCGTGTTGTCCGCCGTACTCCTGCTCGCCTTCATCGTCGGGATCTCCTCTGCCTGGGCGCGGGGGATGTCGATCGACTGCGGATGCTTCGGCGGCGGCGCTGGACCTGTCGAGAACGCTCAGGCGAAGTATCCGTGGGAGCTCGCGCGGGACGCCGGTCTCGTGCTGCTCTCGGGATGGCTGATCTACCGTCCGAGGAGCCCCGCGGCCTTGGACAACCGGCTGTTCCCGGTGACCGTCGATCGAGAGAAGACGCAACGATGACGAAGAAGAAGTCCAACGCCACCCGTCGGGCCGAGCAGCTTGCGGCTGCCGAGAGGGCGGCGGCGATCCGTCAGGAGCAGGAGCGTCAGGAGAAGCGTCGGCGTACCTACGTGGTCATAGGCGCCGTGCTGGTGCTCGTGCTCCTGCTCGGGCTCGGCTATGCCGTGCAGTCCTCACGGGACACCACAGGCCAGGTCGCGACGCCTCCGGCAGGCGTCGTCGACGAGTACGCCGTCCCGCGCGGCGCCGCGGCCGCACCAGTCACGGTCACGATCTTCGAGGACTTCATGTGCCCGTTCTGCGGAGACTTCGAAACGGCGTCCCGAGAGCTGCTCGAGCAGTACGTCGACGACGGTGACGTCTTGGTGGAGTACCGAGTGGTGTCCTTCCTCGACGGCGCGTCGGATGGGAGCGACTACTCCACCCGGGCCATGAACGCGCTCGGTGTCGTTCTGGACACGGCCGGCCAGGACGCAGCGGTCCGCTTCCACGACGTGCTGTTCGACGAGCAGCCCGAGGAGGGTACCGAGGGGCTCAGCGACGACGACCTGATCCGGCTGGCGGTCCAGGCCGGAGCCAGCGAGGCCGACGTCACCAGTCCGATCCGGGACCGCAAGTTCGAGCAATGGGTCGAGAACGCCACCGACGAGGCCTCCCAGGGCGAGGTGAACCAGACTCCGACCGTGCTGGTGGACGGCGAGGTGGTGGAGTTCGAGACGATCGAGGACCTGGTCGGCCGGCTCGAGGCCACCATCGAGGCGGGCGTCAGCTCCTGACCCGCTGCTCGTGACGCGCGGACGCGCCGACTCGGCGGGGTTGAGACGTGCGGACCCGCCGACTCGGCGGGGTTGAGACGTGCGGACGTGCCGACTCGGCGGGTAGCTGTGGACGCTTGGGGACAAAGCTGGGGACAACGGAAACCTGGTCGGCGTGTTGACCCTGACACGCCGACGGGTCCGAAATCGACCGGGAAGTTTCACCAGTTGCCTTGTGCCCACCCCGCGAACAGGCGTAGAACTCTCTTACGCCGAAGGGAAACCCAAGGCGGGATCGGTCGGAAACCGGGATCCATGCCGATGGAGCGATCCATCGGAACGGCCAGTGACGAAGGTCGGGGGTCGACGAATCGACCGTGAGTCCGGGAGCGTCACCGCTCGGACACACTGAGGCCCCGCAAACTCATACTTTGCGGGGCCTCAACCTTTGTAGCGTGCCGGGTGCCGTATGCCCGGCAGCGACACCCGGAAAAGTCGTGGCCTGCGGATGAATCTGCCGCGGGCCGTCTCGCCCGCCGCCCCGACGAACCGTCCGGCGAGTAGCCGCGGCAGACTGTTCCCATGACGACCACCGGGCCGAATGCCGATTTCATCGCCGGTCTACCGAAGGCCGAGATCCACGTCCACCACGTGGGGTCGGCCTCGCCCCGGATCGTCTCCGAGCTCGCCACCCGGCACCCCGGGAAGGTTCCCTCGGACCTCGACGAGCTGCGCGACTTCTACACGTTCCGCGACTTCGCACACTTCGTCGAGGTCTACCTCGCCGTCGTCGACCTGATCCGTGACGCCGAGGACGTCCGGCTGCTCACCTACGAGGTCGCGGCCGACCTGGCGGCGCAGAACGTGCGCTATGCGGAGCTGACCCTGACCCCACACACCTCGGTGCTTGCCGGAGTGCCGATCGAGGCCTTCGTGGAGGCCGTCGAAGACGCCCGGACGGCTGCCGAGCGTGACCTCGGGATCAGCCTGCGGTGGATCTACGACGTTCCGGGGGAGTTCGGCGTACCCGCAGCGGAGGCCACGGCGACGTACGCCCTCGAACATGCGCCCGACTCCCTCCTCGGCTTCGGCCTGGGGGGTCCGGAGATCGGCGTCGGGCGACCTCAGTTCAAACCGGTCTTCGACCGGGTGCGCGCAGCAGGCCTGCACAGCGTCCCGCATGCCGGGGAGACGACCGGTCCGCAGACGATCTGGGACGCGCTCGAGCAGCTCGGCGCGGAGCGGATCGGACACGGCACCTCCGCAGTGCAGGACGAGCGACTGATGGGCTACCTCGTCGAGCACCGGATTCCGCTGGAGGTCTGCCCGACCTCCAACATCGCCACCCGGGCCGTCGACGTGCTGGAGAACCATCCGATCAGGCAGATGTACGACGCCGGGGTGCACGTCACGGTGAACTCCGACGACCCCCCGATGTTCGGGACAACCCTCAACCGAGAGTACGAGATCGCCGCCGACCTGCTCGGTCTCGACGAGGCGGGGATCACCTCGATCGCCAAGAACGCTGTGACGGCCTCGTTCCTTCCCGACCATGGCAAGACCGAGCTGATGTCGGAGATGGACGGCTACCTCGCCGACTGGCTGCTCCAGTCCTGAGCGCGGGCTCGCGGCACGCGGTCAGGGGATGACCAGCAGCTTGCCGGTGGTCCGGCGGCCCTCGAGGTCGTCATGGGCGAGCGAGGCGTCAGCGAGGGGATAACGACCGCCGATTCGCACCGACAGCGTCCCGTCGGCCACCTTCCTCAGCACGTCGCCGGCGCGCTCGAGGAGGTCGTCGCGGGTGGCGATGTAGTGCGCCAACGTCGGCCGGGTCAGGAACAGCGACCCCTTCTGGTTGAGCACCTGCGGATCGAACGGTGGCACCGGGCCGCTCGAGGCCCCGTAGAGGACCATCGTCCCGCGTGGCCGCAGACAGGTGAGTCCGGCCTCGAAGGTCGACGCGCCGACACCGTCGTAGACGACGTTCACTCCTCGCCCTCCGGTGAGCCGGTCCACCTCGGCGGTCAGGTCCTGCTCGGTGTAGCGCACCACCTCGTCGGCGCCCGCCCCTCGGGCGAGCTGCTCCTTGTCGGCCGTCGACGTGGTCGCGATGACCCGGACGCTCTTGCTCGCGAGCATCTGGGTGAGCAGCAGGCCGACCCCTCCGGCGGCCGCATGCACGAGGGCGGTGTCGCCGGCGCCAGCGGGAAAGGTGCTCTCGGAGAGGTAGTGCGCGGTCATGCCCTGCAACATCACGGCGGCGGCCGACTCGAGGTCCACGCTGTCCGGAACCGGCACGGCCCGCTCGGCGGGCACGACCACCTGCTCGGCATGACCGGCGCCGTCGACCATCGCCCAGGCGACCCGGTCCCCGACGTGCAGGTCGGGGACATCCGGACCGACTGCGGAGACGACACCGGCGCCCTCGGAGCCGACCACGAACGGTGTCTGCCTGGGATACGCGCCACTGCGTTGGTAGACGTCGATGAAGTTCACCCCCGAGGCGGCGACGTCGACTCGGACGGCTCCAGGGCCGGGATCCGGGATCGCGCGATCCTGGACACGCATGACCTCGGACCCACCTGGCTGCTCGACCACCACTACTCGCACGATGCGCTCCTCCTCAGCTACGACGGCTCATCCTCACGACGTCCCGTTCATAGGGGCGCCCCCGGCAGGACTCGAACCTGCGACCCACAGATTACCGG
>JBPCND010000160.1:0-3572 GCA_051001655.1 Nocardioides sp.
GCGCCGAGGTGACCCTGTCCGCGCTGCCGTGGGCCGCGGCGAGATGCTTGCCACGCAGGGCTGTGTGAGGTTCGTCGGCGGGCAGCCACGGAGCGAGGGCGACGACGCCGGTGACGTTGGCGTCGTCGGCCACCGCGACGGCCGTCCGAGCCCCCATCGAGTGACCCAGGAGTACGACGGGCAGGCGGGACCGGTCCGGGTGCTGCCGGCGTACCTCGTCCAATGCCCACCGGGCATCGGCCACCGGTGACGGGGTCGGACCGGACCGGTCGTTCCACCCGCGCACGGAGTAGCGCAGCAGCCAGATGCTCGTGTCGGCACGGGTCAGCCGGCCGCCGATGTGGGTCATCATCCAGTGGGAACGACGCCACGACGCGCTGCGGTCGTCGACCGGCGTGTGCCCGTCCGCCCTCCCACCGTGAAGCATCAGCACCAGGCCGCGGGGGTCGGCGACGTCTCGGCGGCTCAGGACAGGTGCGGGCATGTCGACGATCCTCTCAGTCCGGCGGTGACGTCATGGGAGGTTGGGTGGGGGTCCGCCGCGCCCGCGGTCGCTGCGCAGGGGTGCGCGAACAGTCGGTGCCACCCGGCAGGATAGGGCCCATGACGACCACAGAGGAGACCGCTCACCGGGATCGCCTGCTCGCAGGGAACCATCCGGATGAGTGAGATCCCCGAGAGCGACGGGACCGAGGTGGAATCGGCAGCGCCGGAGGCCCGTGAGGAGCACCAGATGCTCGCCGAGGAGGTCGAGGACGCGCGCTGGCGCTACTACGTGCTGGATGCCCCCACGGTGTCCGACGCCGAGTTCGACACCCGGATGCGCAGGCTCGAGGAGCTCGAAGAGCAGTTCCCCGACCTCCGTACCCCCGACTCGCCCACGCAGAAGGTCGGCGGCGCGGTGTCGACCGACTTCGCGCCGGTGGACCACCTCGAGCGGATGCTCAGCCTGGACAACGCGTTCTCGCCCGAGGAGCTCGCCTCTTGGGCTGCGCGGATCGTGCGGGAGGAGATCACCGACGCCGAGTTCCTGTGTGAGCTCAAGGTCGACGGTCTGGCCGTCAACCTGCTCTACGAGGGAGGTCGACTGGTCCGTGCCGCCACTCGCGGCGACGGCCGGACAGGGGAGGACGTCACGCCCAACGTCCGCACGATCGACAACATCCCGGACCGGCTCGTTGGCTCCGACGAGCACCCGGTGCCCGTGCGTGTCGAGGTGCGTGGGGAGGTGTTCCTCCCGGTGGAGGCTTTCGCGACGCTCAACGAGACGATCACCGGGCAGGGCAAGCCGCCGTTCGCCAACCCTCGCAACGCGGCGGCGGGATCCTTGCGCCAGAAGGACCCTCGCGTCACCGCGACCCGTCCGCTGGTCATGGTCTGCCACGGGATCGGTGCCCGTCAGGGCTTCGAGACGACCCGCCAGTCAGAGGCCTACGCAGCCCTGCACTCATGGGGACTGCCGGTCAGCGACCGGGTGCGCGTGGTGCCCGACCTGCGTGGTGTGCAGGAGTTCATCGACCATTACGCCGAGCACCGGCACTCGGTTGAGCACGAGATCGACGGCGTGGTCGTGAAGGTCGACCAGGTCGGGCTGCAACGCCGGCTCGGCTCGACGTCGCGGGCGCCCCGGTGGGCGATCGCCTTCAAGTACCCACCCGAGGAGGTCAACACCTTGCTCCTCGACATTCGGGTCAACGTCGGGCGGACGGGTCGGGTGACGCCGTACGCAGTCATGAAGCCGGTCAGGGTGTCGGGGTCGACCGTGGAGATGGCGACGCTGCACAACGGCCACGAGGTCGTGCGCAAGGGCGTGTTGATCGGGGACACCGTCGTGCTGCGCAAGGCCGGCGACGTGATCCCGGAGATCATCGGTCCGGTGGTCGACCTCCGTGACGGATCCGAGCGTGCCTTCGAGATGCCGACGCACTGTCCCGAGTGCGCCACCGAGCTGCGGTCGGAGAAGGAGGGCGACAAGGACATCCGGTGCCCGAACACACGCTCCTGCCCTGCACAGCTGCGCGAACGCCTGTTCGCGCTGGCCAGCCGGAACGCCTTCGACATCGAGGCGCTCGGCTGGGAAGGTGCGACGGCGCTGCTGCAGGCGGGCGTCGTGACCGACGAGGGCGACCTGTTCACACTGACGGCTGGCGACCTGGCTCGGGTCCCGCTCTACACGCGGGCGGCGAAGAAGACCGATCCGGACGGGGCGGTGCATGACGGACGGGTGCTCTCGGCCAACGGTGAGCGGTTCGTGGCGAACCTGTCCTCGGCGATGGAGCAGCCGCTGTGGCGGGTGATCGTGGCGCTGTCCATCCGACACGTCGGTCCGACAGCTGCTCGGGCGCTCGCCGAGCACTTCCGAAGCCTCGAGCCGATCCGGGCCGCGTCGGTGGAGGAGCTGGCGGCGGTCGAGGGAGTCGGCGGCGTGATCGCGGAGTCGATCCAGGCGTGGTTCGCGGTCGACTGGCACGCCGCCATCGTCGACAAGTGGGCTGCCGCTGGCGTGCGCATGGAGGACGACGTGGACCACTCCACGCCGCGGACGCTGGAGGGGATGAGCATCGTGGTGACCGGTTCGTTTCAGGACTTCAGCCGCGACCAGGCCAAGGAGGCGATCCTCGCACGCGGCGGCAAGGCGGCGTCGTCGGTGTCGAAGAAGACCGACTTCGTCGTGGCGGGCGAGGCGCCCGGCTCCAAGCACGACAAGGCGGTCTCCCTCGGCGTGCCGATCCTCGACGAGTCCGGGTTCGCCGTGCTGCTGAGAGACGGTCCTGACGCGGCGCACGGGCAGCCGCAGGTCGTCGGTTAGCCGGCCCGCGTCTGTCCGCGCTGCGTCTGGTGGGGCGGGTTCAGTCCTGCAGAGCCCAGGTCCGGACGTGGTCGAACTTCGCGGTGAAGCCGGCGCCGCCCATCGAGACCAGCCCGATCCGGACGTTGTCGCCCAGACGGTTGTGGGTCCAGGTTCCCCCGCGGACCCAGGGGTTGTCGTCCTGCCGGGTGTAGGCGGTGAAGAGCTGGCGACCTGCCCTCGTGCTCTTCACGATGCGCAGCCAGGTCTCGTCTCCGGGGGGGCCAACCACCGTGTTGCCGTAGCGAGGGGTTCCCTCAGGTGCTGAGGGCACCTCCTTGGCGAACTCGGTCTGCCGGGTCTCGAAGATCGAGACGTGGGCGAGCTTGAGGAACGCGTCGTCGGACCCATAGATCACCATGCCGGCCTGCACGAAGTTGAAGCAACAGCCCTCTTCAGGCACGTCGAGACTGACCTTGGTCTGCACGACGTAGTCACGCTTCGGCGCCTTCCGCGTGAGGACGGACGCCGAGTTGTTGTCGACGAACAGGTCGGCGTCCTGGGTCTCGAAGCGGAACCGTCCACCCGAGACGCCGTACGTCCCGTCAGCCGGAGGAGCGTCCACCCACTTCCAACGGTCCGAGAGCGTGGTGCCATCGAACTCGTCGGAGAACTTCTCCAGTTGCTTGCCCAGGCGTTGCGGCCGGACCGGACGGGGATGGTATGCCGTCCGCTCGCCTGGCTGCGCCGCCGGGACCGGCACGGGGCGGTCCGAGGCCCAGCG
>JBPCND010000161.1:0-8261 GCA_051001655.1 Nocardioides sp.
CGTCCTTGAGCTCGGCGTTGTACGCCTCGATCGCCCGCATCGCCTCGTCGATCGCCGCACCGAGGTTGCCGCCCTCGGGGAGTCCGACGAGGTAGGACAGCCGCGCATGGTTCGGTACGAAGAGGACCGATCGAGCCTTGTAGTCGTCAGGCTGCACCGGCCGGCGGGGCGTTGCCTTCGCCTCCAGCTCGGGGGTGATCTGGTCGAACCGGTGCTCGGCGTAGGCCAAGAAGATGAGCCCGAGCACCGGACCGCGGTACTCGCTGGGCGCCAGACTGGAGTTGGCACGCATCTCGTCGGCGGCAGCCCACAAGCGCTTGCGCACCGCCGCGAGGTCCGTACTGTCCATCGATGTCTCTCCCCGCCTGCTCACGACGATGTGGGGGCCAACTCTAACGAACAAGACCTCACCAAGATCGGCCTCGCCTCGGCCACCGGCTCCCCCGGCAGTGAGCTGGGCAACAGTCGGTGGTGCTCAACCGGCGTCGTGTGCACCTTTCGAGCCGAGGGGCGTTGTCCACAAGGGCTTTTCGTCAGTTTCCGCTCGTCCACAGGGTCGAACACGGATACGGAAAATGTCGGTACGAGGTCGTAGCGTTGGGTTCATGACGACCACCGATGACAGCACCCGCAGGACCGGTGCCGGCGCCGCAGAGCCATTCGCGGCGTGTGTGTCATCGATCCGTTCCGCACTCGACGCCGTGACCGATACGCCTGCGTGGACCCTGTCAGAGGTTGCCGTGCAGGATCGATTGGCGGACCTGCTGGGACTGCGGGCGCGCGTGGAGGAGCTCACTGCCCGGCTGCTTCGTTCGGTGAGTGAACGGGAAGTGCCGCGGCTGGCCGGAGCGTCGTCGACCCGTGCGTGGCTGATGGCCACTCGCGGACTGTCGGCCCCCGACGCGTCCCGGTTGGTCACCGAGACGGCCGTGCAGCACGAGCAGCCCGGGCTTGGCCGCACCGGCAAGACGCGGTCCGCGTGGGCGGCCGGACGGGTATCGGCCGAGCAGGCGGTGCTGATCGGCCGCACCATCGACCGGCTGTCCGCCGACATCCCGCAGGGAGCCGTCGACCGGTTGCAGGTCGACCTGGTCGGCCACGCCCAGACCCTGGGATTCAAGGAGCTGCAGAAGGTGTGCCGGCACGCCGTGGAGGTCGTCGACCCCGATGGGGCCGACCAGGCGCTCGCAGCCCAACTCCAGACTGAGGAAGAGCGCGCGCTGGCCATGTGTGAGCTCTCGTTTCGCCGTTCCGGGGACGGCTGGACCGGATTCCACGGTCGCCTGCCCGACACCCAGGCCGACCTCTGGAAGAACATCCTCGACTCCCTGACCTCTCCCCGCCACGAACGCGCCGTCTCCCCGTCAGCCACCGACTCGTATCTCGGCGGCGGTCGCGGCGACGGATCGCGGGAGGGACCGTCGTACCCGCAGCGGCTCGGGAGGGCCTTGCACGAGCTGATCGAGCACCTGCCAACAGACCGGCTCCCCCAGCACGGTGCAAACCCGGCCACCCTGATGATCACCATGACCCTCGACCAGCTCAAGGACGGGCTCGGCGAAGCACTCGCTGACACCGGCACCCCCGTCTCGCCCGGCCAGTGCCGCCGGCTGGCCTGCAACGCTGCCCTGATCCCGGTCGTGCTTGGCGCAGACTCCGCCATCCTCGACCTCGGGCTGTCCCGTCGCCTGTTCGACCGGTACCAGCGCTACGCGCTCGCCGTTCGCGACCGCGGCTGCATCTGGCCGGGCTGCGACCACCCCAGCGCCTGGTGCGAAGCCCACCACATCATCGCCTGGGCCGAAGGCGGCCCGACCGATCTTGCCAACGGCTGTCTGCTCTGCCCGTTCCACCACCACCTCGCCCACAGCAGCGAAGGCTGGCAGATTCACCTGGCCGCCGACGGGATTCCCGAGGCCATCCCCCCAGCCCCCCTCGACACCGCTCGACGACCCCGGCGCCACGAACGTTTCGCGCGTCGACGATGTTGACCCGGCTGACGACATGGACCGCCCTTCGAGGTCGAGCGGTCGAACGCAGGGTCAGGAGCCACCGAAGCGTGGCCACCGCGGGCCGTCGCCGTATCGGGTGATCACGGAGGTCGCCCGGATCGCCGGCAAGTTCGGGGTCAGCGCGTCGACGAGCGCCCGGTGGGCAGCGGCCAACTCCCCCTGAAGATCAGCGACCTGCGACCGCAGAGCCGCGACCTGGTGCTCGAGCTCCAGGATGCGACGTACTCCTTCGATGCCGATGCCTGACGACGTGAGGTGCGCGACCGTGCGCAACAGCTCGACGTCGCGCATCGAGTAGCGCCGTCCGCCACCGCCGGCGCGGCCGGGGCTGACGAGACCTATCCGGTCGTAGCCGCGCAAGGTCTGCGGGTGCATCCCGCTGAGCTGCGCGGCGACACTGATCACGAACACCGGCTCGTCGGTGTCGGCCGGCTCGAAGCCGAGCGAGCGACGGCTAGCCATGCGGTGGCGCCGGGTGGGCCATCAGCCTGTCCCGAGGGTTGTAGGAGCCAGCCGCTTCGCGCAAGGCCTCCATGGCCGCCCGCGATGCGTCGTCGAGGGAGGGTGGCGTCTCCACCTCGACCGTCACGAGCAGGTCGCCCCGCGACCCTGCGCGGCCGGGTGCACCACGTCCCTTGACCCGAAAGGTCCGTCCACTCGGGGTGTTGGCGGGGATCTTGAGCGTCACGGCCTTGTCGTCCAGGGTGGGGACCGCAATCGACGCGCCGAGGGCGGCCTCGTCGACACGCACGGGGACGCTCAGCGTCAGGTTGTCGCCCTTGCGGCCGAACAGTCGGTGCGGGCTGACGTGGACGCCGATGTAGAGGTCTCCGTCGGGCCCGCCGTGCTCACCCGGCCCGCCCTTGCCCCGGAGCCGGATCCGCTGCCCGTCCTTGACCCCGGCCGGGATGCGCGCCGAGATGACCCTGTTCGAGACACCGCGGCCGGAGCCGTGGCACACGGGGCAGGGGTTGTCGACCACGAGCCCTCGACCGAGACACTCGCGGCACGGCTCGGTCATCGAGAACACGCCGCCGTCGTTCGACGTCTGCATCCCCGAGCCCTCACAGTTCGGGCAGACACGCGGCACCGTGCCGGCGCGAGCACCGGTCCCGGCACACGACGAACATGCCTCGTCACTGCTGAGCCGGAGGGACACCGTCAAGCCGTCGATCGCCTGCTCGAACGTCAGCGACGACTCGGTCTCAACGTCCTGCCCGCGCCGCGGGGCACTCCGGCTGCGGCCGCCCCCGAAGATGCCGCCGAAGAGGTCGTTGAGACCCCCCGAGCCACGCGAACCGGTGAAGACGTCGCCGAAGTCGTAGCCGCCGCCGGCGCCTCGCGACCGCCGGAAGCCCCCGGCGCCGAACAACGCCCGCTGCTCGTCGTACTCCTTGCGGTGGGTCGGGTCGGACAGCACCGAGTAGGCCTCGGAGATCTCCTTGAATCGCTCCTCGGCAGCCGCGTCGCCGGGGTTGGAGTCGGGATGATTGGCCCGCGCGAGCTTGCGGTAGGCCTTCTTTACCTCGTCGGCCGTCGCCTCCTTCGAGACGCCGAGGACCTGGTAGAAGTCCTTCTCGACCCAGTCACTAGGACTCATCCGCGTACCTCCCGTCCCTTTCCGGTCCGCTTCTAGGCGCTGCCGTTGTCGTCGTACGACGTGCTGCCGGGCACCTCGTCGTCGGGGACGTCGGCCGACTCGTCGACCTGGCCCGGCGCCGGCTCCTCGTCAGCCGTCGCAGCTGCGGCCGGTGGCTCCGCGACCGCCACCCTCGCCGGCCGCACGATGCGGTCGCCGATCTGGTAGCCGACCTGCAGGACCGCCTGGCAGACCGGCTCGTCGACGTCGTCGGAGTAGCTGTGCATCAGCGCATCGTGGATCCGCGGGTCGAACGGGTCGCCCACCTTCCCGAAGGAGGTCATGCCCAGCGTCGCGACGGTGCGTTCGAGAGAGTCGGCGATCGCCTTGAACCCGCCAGTGAGCTCTTCGTGCTCGCGCGCTCGCGCGATGTCGTCCAGCACCGGCAGCATGGCCGCGAGGGTGGAGGCGACAGCGGTCTTGCGGGTGTTCTCGCGATCGCGGTCGACCCGACGCTTGTAGTTGAGGTACTCGGCTTGCACGCGCTGCAGGTCCGCGGTCCGCTCGGCGAGCTCGACCTCGACCTCGGCCTCGGCGGGCTCCTTGGCGGGCGGCTCGGGGGGGTGCGGAGGTGCAGGGGCGGCACTCTGCGGCCGCTCCCGCACCTGGCCGGTCTCGGGGTCGATGCGCCGCTTGTCGCGGATCACCGGACCCGTGGTGGCCTGTTCCTCCGAGTCGTTGCTCACGCGCTCTCGTCCTTGGCGCCCCCGGCGTCCCCGGCGGCCGGGGTGTCGTTGCCCTCGTCGACGATCTCGGCGTCCACGACGTCGTCATCGGAGGAGTCGTCGGGCCCGTCGGCCGCGCCATCGGCGGCACCGGCCGCGTCGGCCGCGCTCGCGGCCTCGTACATCGCAGTCCCCATTTTCTGGCTGGACGCCGCCAGCTTGGCGGCAGCCGAGGAGATGGCGTCGTCGTCCTCCCCCTCGAGGGCCGTCTTGACCTCGGCGACGTCGGCCTCGACCTCGGTCTTCAGCTCGGCCGGGATCTTGTCGGCGTTCTCGCTGAGGAACTTCTCCGTGGAGTAGACGGCTCCATCGGCGGTGTTGCGCAGCTCCACCGCCTCACGGCGCACGCGGTCCTCCTCGGCGTACTGCTCGGCATCGGCGACCATCTTGTCGATATCGGCCTTGCTGAGGGCCGAGCCGCCCGTGATCGTCATGGACTGCTCGCGGCCGGTACCGCGGTCCTTCGCCGACACGTTGACGATGCCGTTGGCGTCGATGTCGAACGTGACCTCGATCTGCGGGACGCCGCGCGGAGCCGGCGGCAGTCCGGTCAGGTCGAAGTTCCCGAGGAGCTGGTTGCTGGAGGCCATCTCGCGCTCACCCTGGTAGACCTGGATCATCACGGAGGGCTGGTTGTCGTCGGCCGTGCTGAACACCTGCGAGCGCTTGGTGGGGATGGTGGTGTTGCGCTCGATGAGCTTCGACATCACGCCGCCCTTGGTCTCGATGCCGAGACTCCGCGGGGTCACGTCGAGCAGCAGGACGTCCTTGACCTCGCCCTTCAGCACGCCCGCTTGGAGCGCCGCGCCCACGGCGACGACCTCGTCTGGGTTGACGCCCTTGTTGGGCTCCTTGCCTCCGGTCAGGTCGCGTACGACGTCGGCGACCGCCGGCATCCGGGTGGAGCCGCCGACGAGGAGCACGTGGTCGATGCGGTCGAGGGCGATGCCCGCGTCCTTGATGACCTGTTTGAACGGTGACTTGGTCCGGTCGAGCAGGTCCGCCGTCAGCTTCTGGAACTCGGCCCGGGTCAGCTTCTCCTCGAAGTGCAGCGGACCGGTCTCGCTGAGCGTGATGTAGGGCAGGTGGATCGTCGTCTCCGAGGATGCGGAGAGCTCGATCTTGGCCTTCTCTGCAGCCTCCTGGAGGCGCTGACGCGCGATCTTGTCGGCCCCCAGATTGGTGCCGTGGGCGTTCTTGAACTTGTCGATCATCCAGTCGACGATGCGGCTGTCCCAGTCGTCACCGCCGAGGTGGTTGTCGCCGTGAGTCGCCTTGACTTCGATGACACCCTCGCCGATCTCGAGCAGCGACACGTCGAACGTGCCGCCGCCGAGGTCGAACACCAAGATGGTCTGGTCGACCTCCTTGTCGAGCCCGTAGGCGAGGGCCGCCGCCGTCGGCTCGTTGACGATGCGCTGGACGGTGAGCCCGGCGATCTCCCCGGCCTCCTTGGTGGCCTGGCGCTGGGCGTCGTTGAAGTACGCGGGCACGGTGATGACCGCGTCCGTCACCTTCTCGCCGAGGTAGGCCTCGGCGTCGCGCTTCAGCTTCTGCAGGATGAAGGCCGAGATCTGCTGGGGCGTGAACGTCTTGCCGTCGATGTCCACCTTCCAGTCGGTGCCCATGTGGCGCTTGACCGACCGGATGGTGCGGTCCACGTTGGTCACGGCCTGCCGTTTGGCGACCTCACCGACGAGCACCTCTGCGTTCTTGGCGAAGGCAACGACCGATGGCGTTGTGCGGCCGCCCTCGGCGTTGGCGATAACGGTGGGCTCTCCGCCCTCGAGCACGGCGACGACGGAGTTCGTCGTCCCGAGGTCAATTCCGACCGCACGAGACATTGTGTGTACCTCTCTCAGACAAACCAAAGTTGAGTCCTGTGGGCTCAAGTCTAGCAACTGCTCGACACTGACCGAACGTGGTGGTCAGGGTTGAGCCGGTGCTACTCAAGTCCACCTTCGAGAGGTACAAGGTCCGGGATCCGTCAGGTGTTCCCGCCCGCCCCTAGGGATTCGTCTGCGCCGGGCTCGCCGGAAGCCCCGTCAGGAGCGCAGACGAACCGGCAGGCTGTGCGAGGGAGCGGGAGTCAGGTGGCGGTAGCTGGGTTGCTGGTGGCGAGGCCGATGATGCGGCCCTGCGGGTCGGTGAAGTTGGCCCACCAGCCCATGTCGCCGCCGACCTCTTGTCGAGGAGTCTTGACGGCCCCCCCGTTCGACGACACCACCGCCAGCACCCCCTCAAGGTCGGACACGTTGACGTAGATGCGTACCCCTTCGGAGACGTCCTCGCCACCGGACTCCGAGAGTCCGCCGATCATCACCCCGGCGGCGAGCACCGCGGCGTACCCCTCGCCGAACGGTTCGAACGTCCAGCCGAACACGGCCGCGTAGAACGTCTTGGCCTTGTCGAGTTCCTGGACCGGGATCTCCCACCAGGTCACGGTGTTGAGCGGAGGTCCTGCCACATCGTCGGTCATGGTGTTCCTTCCTGTCGCGGCGCCGGGAGTGTCCCGACAAACCTACGACGATCGGCGAGTCGCCAGATCGACAGGACGCACCTGCGGCTCTTTTCGGCTCGGCCCGACGGCGTCACGCATGGATCCGGCTCCGATGACCTTGGTGAGCAAGGCTCTGAGGTCCGCATCCGCCTCGGCCCCGAGCGCGCGTGCAATCGAGGACTGGAGGTCGAGCGCGACCCCTCGAGCTGCTTCGAGGACGGCGGCCCCGTGGTCGGTGAGAGTCAGGTCGTAGGCGCGACGGTCGCTCACGTTGCGTCGACGAGTTACCAAGCCGGCCGACTCCAGCTCGTCGACGAATGCGAGGACCCCCGGCGCCGAGACTCCCATGATTGCCGCCAACCGCTGCTGCGAGCATGGCTGGGCCGTGGCGAGCGCGCTCAGGACACCGAAGTCCCGGGGCGTCAGTCCGAGGGGCTCGAGCGCATGCGCCGCTCGACGGCACATCAACCCGTGGGCGCGCGCGATCAGATAGCCACACCGGTTTCCGAGACCCTGGATGGGCAGGGTGGCGTCGCCGGCGAGAAGTGCCTGCAGCTCCTTCGCCAGCCGGTCGTGCTCCGCACGGCTCAGTGGCCCCGTCAGGTGCGCCTCGCCCCGGTCGAGTGCGCGGTGCAGGACCGAGAGCACGTGCTGCCCCTCGTCGGTGAGCCGCAGGGCATACGTCCGGCGGTCGCGCGCATCGTGGTCTCGCACCAGCCAGCCCTTCGACTCCAACGCATCGACAAGCTTCCCCGTCGTGGTGCGGTTCAGGTTGAGGAGCTCGCCCAGCCGACGCTGCGAGATGGCCTCGTTGTCACGGATCAGGGTCAGCGCCGGGACCTCGCGCACCGTCGAGTCCTCGCCGATACACACCTCGGCGTGCTCGCGGCAGACGACATAGGCGCGCCGCAGCAGGAATCCGGTGAACTGGTGGAGGTCCCCGGCTCCGGCGGGAGTGGATGCCATGACCTCATCATCCCCCCGGTCCGGGGAGTTGTCACCACCACTTAACCATTAAGCCCATTGACGACTTCGGACTCGTCCGGCCGTGCTCTTGGTTTCGTGCCCGTGCGGGGCCGGACGACCCTGACGGGGTGTCGGATGTCATGTCGTCGTCGCCCTGCCCCGACTCCACTGTCGTGCGCCGGCTGACCCGAGTGTGGTCTGGCCCGACACTAGCTAGGTGAAGCAACGGACGCCCTGACAGGTCGTTGCGGTGGATCGGTTCAGCGCTCTCTCAGGGTTCTCCCTGACCTTTCCCTTGTTTCAGTGAATTGATCGTTAACCATGTTGACGATTCAGTCTCGGGTCAGTACGTTCGCACCAGATCCCCGACCCGCAGGAGCGTTTGATGGAGCGTCTGGCCCGGCTTGTCATGCACCACC
>JBPCND010000162.1:0-3046 GCA_051001655.1 Nocardioides sp.
CCGATCGCGACGCCCTCGCCCTGCTCCTGCTCGGGCAGCTCGAAGCTGCCGAGCTCGGCGAAGTCGGGGAAGCTCAGCAGCGAGGCGTCGGCGTAGCCCCGCAGCAGGACGTTCCGGCCGTCCGGCAGGAACGCCCCGTCGGTGAGGAGACCCGGCACGACGGCGACGGCACGCATCGGGTTGGGCACCGCCGGGTCGAGCCGACGCGGCGCGGCGTACACCGTGCCGCCGAACACCGTCTTGGACACCACGAACAACCGGCCGGTCCGCGGGTGGGCGAGCAACGTCTCGGCGTCCCGCGGCCCGTCGGGGTAGGTCAGCTCGAACCGGGCAGCTTCCGAGCCACCCGGAGCCACCCGGAAGACCGCGATGCTGTCCCGGCCGCGCAGGTTGTCGCCGATGTCGCCGACCCAGACGTCGCCACCAGCAGCGGGTGCGAGCGCCTCGACATCGGTGACGTCGGCCGAGGTGTACGTCGTCGTGCCCGTCGTCCGGCCGGTGCCGGCGTCGACGGCGTACAGCACCGGCTCCGAGCCGGAGTCGTTGACGGTGTAGACCGTCCGCTCCGCGTCCACGAGGCCGCTCGACTCGAGGATCGACGGGTCCTGGAAGGCGAACAACGGCGACCCGGCGACCGATCCGGCGAGCAGGGCAGCCAGCCCGGCCACGACGGCGCTAGGCCAACCGGTCACTCAGCAGCTCCGCCAGCCGAGGATGGATGTTCCAGGTGCGGGTGAGGTGGTCGTACTCGCCGCGCGCCGCGTCCGATCCCACTGCCTCGGTCCGCACCGCTCGCAGGAGCGTGTTGCGCGGGGTGTGCACGCTGTCGACGAAGTCGATGACGTCCACGCGGTAGCCGACCAGCCGCAGCACCGAGGCCCGGACCGCGTCGGTGAGGGTGTCGGCGAACCGCTCGCGAAGGATGCCGTCGCGGACGAGCGAGGAGTACGGCGCCGGGGCGGACGCCCGACGCAGCTGGGCCGCGACGTCGTGGTGACAGCAGGGGGCCGCGAGCACCAGCGGGGCGTCCCAGGCCACGGCCCGGGCGAGGGCGTCATCGGTGGCGGTGTCGCAGGCGTGCAGGGCCAGCACGACGTCGGGACGCTCCTCGAGCTCGACCGAACCGATGTCGCCGGGCACGAACCGCAAGGTGTCGCCGACCCCGATCTCGTCGGCGATCGCCTGGTTGCGCACCACCAGCTGCGGCTGCCGGTCGACGCCGAGCAGCTGCACCGGCAGCCCCCGGATGTCGCTGAGGAAGGCGTGCGCCGCAAAGGTGAGGTAGGCGTTGCCGCAGCCGAGGTCGACGACCCGCAACGGTTCGGCCCCGGTCGGCGAGCGCAGCCGGCCGGACTCGGTTGCCGAGGTGACGACGGCGTCGAGGCTGCGGAGGAACTCGTCGACCTGGCGGTACTTCGCCTGCCGGGTCGGCTTCACCCGTCCTGCGTGGTCGGCGATCCCGACCGCCCGCAGCACGGGGTGGTCCTCGGGCAACAGCCGCGGCTTCCGCCGGTCGTGGCTGCGTGCCTCGGCGTCCGGAGCCGGGTCGGTCCGCGGGGCGACGTGGCCAAGCGCCTCCCGCTTCTTGGTCACCCGCAGCTGGTGGGTCTCGGTGGCGGTCTCGACGTGCCAGTTCCCGAACGGCTCGTCGAGAAGCGCGTCGACGGCCTCGCCCGCGGCCGCGCCCGGATCGTGGTTGCTGGTGTGGGCCTGGGTGTCGTCGTAGGCGGTGACCTGGAGTCGTCGGCCGGCGCGGAGGTCGACGTACCTCAGCTCCACCCGGCGCCAGGTCGGCGTCCGGCTCTTCTGGCGTCCGGTGCCGACCGCCCGCACCAGTCCGGTGTCGTCGAGGACGAGTCCGCGCAGTCGGGTCAAGGCGGACGCCAGCGGCTCGGCCACGTCAGCCCCTCAGCGCTGCAGCAGCGACCACGATCAGGATCAACCCCATCAGGGCACCCGGGATCACCATGCGACGGATGCGGGGTTTCATGCGAGGAGTTTACGGGCTCGAGCCGGGTGGCCCGACCCGACCAGAACCCTCAGCCGTAGAGGTCTGGACGCTGCTCCTGGGGCACCTCGACCCGACCGCCCGACTCCAGCGATTCGACCGCGGCGAAGGCCGCCAGGTTGGCCAGGTGCCCGTCCCAGGCCGAAGGGCCAGCAGCCGAGCCGGCCACGATGCTCTGCGTCCAGGCGGAGAGCTCGAGGCGGTAGGCGTCGACGAAGCGGACGACGAAGTCGGAGTCGACCACTCGCCCGTCGACACCGGAACGGCGCAGGCTCGTCCCGTAGGGCGCAGTGAGCGAGGCCGTCCCCTCCGTGCCGACCACCTCGGTGTGGATGTCGTAGCCGTAGCCGGCGTTCACCGAAACCTCGACGGTGACGACGCGTCCGGCCGCCGTCTCGAGGACGGCCACCTGCACGTCCTGCATCGTGCCGGCGGGCACCCGCGGCGCATGCACCGTGACGGCGGTCAACGGATCGTCCAGCAGCCAGGGCACGCAGTCGAACTCGTGGATCATCGAGTTCACGAGGACCCCCTCGGACGTCGCGTCCGGATGCGCCCGTGCGTTGCGGTGCAGGCAGTGCGCCGCCCGGAGCTCGCCGACTGCCCCCGAGAGCACCGTCGACCGCAGCTGCACGTAGGCCGGGTCGAAGCGACGCATGAAGCCGACCTGGACCAGTCTCCGCCCGAGCGCCGTCTCCGCCTCGACGATGCGGCGCGAACCCTCCACCGAGGTGGCCAGAGGCTTCTCGCACAACATCGGCTTGCCCGCAGCGAGACAGGCCAGTGCAAGCTCTTCGTGCAGCGGGTCCGGCGCTGCGACGAGGACCGCGTCGACATCGGGCGAACCGATGAGCTGGTCGCTGGACGTGGCCACCTCCGCCCCGACGGTGCCCGCGACCTCTGTGGCCCGGGCCCGGTCGGCGTCGTGCACCAGGCTCACCTGGGCTTCAGGCACCCACCGCGCCAGGGTCTCGACGTGGGCCGCTCCCATGGCACCGGCCCCGATCACTCCGACCCGCACCACGGTGCTCACACGCT
>JBPCND010000163.1:0-8002 GCA_051001655.1 Nocardioides sp.
AAAGCGACGCCTCCCGGGCGTGCACGCGAAGCGGTAGCCGCACGCCGAGGTCGGCGGGGAGCGACCACTCGTTCCCGCCGTCCGGCAGCGGGAGGGACAGATGCGGGACGACGTCGTCGAAGGCGCCACCGTACGGCGGATGCTCGGGAAACCGGTCGAACAGTGCCAGAGTGAGCCGCCTGAACGGCTGCGCCGGCTCCGGGGCGAGGTAGACCCCACCTCCGGGGAACCGGTGCACCCCGGTCAACGTGAACGTGAACGGCGTGACGTCGGCGAAGAGCACCGCGAGCTCGTCGAGCACGCCGTCGGTGAGGGACTCCAAGGACACGAAGGGTCCGAGCAGGGTGATGTGCGCCGGGACGCCGCCGGGGTCCTCGGGCAGGAGCCCGGACGATCGACGCGTCAGCGTGGGACGGAAGACGCCGTCGAGCTCGGGGACCGGGATCATCACGAGGGAGTGAGGCACGCCCCATCCCTATCGCGAACCTGGGCTCCGGCGCGAGCGTCCGCACCCTAACCTCGGGGGATGGGCGCAGGACACCGGCACGGGCACGGGCACGCGGCCGGGCGGGCGCAGGACCGGACCCGGCTGCGGATCGTGCTGGTCGTCACGGTCACCGTCGTCGCCGTCGAGCTCGTCGGCGCCTGGCGGAGCGGGTCCTTGGCGCTGCTCGCCGATGCCGGGCACATGATCACCGACGCAGTGGCGGTCGCGCTGGCGCTGTCGGCGTCCTACGTCGCCACGCTGCCGGCCACCTCGCGGCGGAGCTTCGGCTACCACCGGGCCGAGATCCTGGCCGCTCTGGTCAACGCCGTGGTGCTGCTCGGCGTCTGCGGCTACCTGGTGTGGGAGGGAGTACGACGGCTGCTGGACCCGGAGCCGGTCGAGGCCGGGCCGATGCTGGTCTTCGCCGTCGTCGGGCTCCTGGCGAACCTGGTGTCCCTGCTGCTCCTCCACAGCCGGAGCACGGAGTCGCTGAACATGCGCGGTGCCTACCTCGAGGTGCTCAGCGACCTGGTCGGATCCGTGCTGGTAGTGATGGCGGCCGGGGTGCTGATGCTCACCGGCTTCGAACGCGCGGACCCGATCGCCTCCCTGGTGATCGCCGCCCTCGTGCTGCCGCGCTCCTACTCACTGCTACGGGACGCGGTCGAGGTGTTGTTGGAGACGACACCGGGTGGCCTCGATCTTGATGACGTGCGTGACCACCTGGAGAAGGTGCCGGGTGTGGTCGATGTCCACGACCTGCATGCCTGGACGATCACCAGCGGGATGCCGATGCTGTCGGCTCACGTCGCGGTGACCGAGGAGATGCTGGCCGAGCGAGGGGTCGGGCCGATGCTCGACGAGTTCAGCACCTGTGTGGCCGAGCACTTCGACATCGAGCACGCCACCTTCCAGATCGAGCCAGCCGGGCACCGGGGGCATGAGGATCTCGGTCCCGCCCACCGCTGATGGTGCTGGGCGCTGGGCTGGTGATGAGATCGACCGCGCAGCGTGGGCACGGGCCCTGCTTCGGCGTCCCGGCGCTGCAGCTGCAAGGCGTGACAAGGAGCTTCTTCTGGCTGGGCGTGAGCGCGCTGGTGCTCTCCTACGGCGCCTATGTGGCCGAGGTGTTCCGGTCCGGTATCGACTCGATCCACCCCTCGCAGCTGGCCAGTGCGGATGCGCTCGGACTGTCGCACGGCCAGACCATGCGGCACGTCGTCCTCCCCCAGGCGGTGCGGCGCGTCGTACCCCCGCTGCTCAACGACTTCGTGTCGCTGCAGAAGGACACCGCCCTGGTCGCGTCGGCGGGGCTGTTCGAGGCGCTGTACGCCGCGCGCGACTACGCCAACTTCAACTTCAACTACACGCCGTACCTCGTCACGGCGGCGTTGTTCGTGGCGCTGACCGTCCCGTTGGCGCGGTTCACCGACTGGCTGGGCCGGCGCTACGCACGGCGCGAGCGGGCAGGCGCGCGATGACGCCGTCGGGCGCGCCGTTGTCCGGACCGCTCCTGCGGGTGGAGAACCTGCGCAAGGCGTACGGCGACAAGGTCGTGCTGCGCGACGTCGACCTCACCGTCGACCCGCACGAGGTGGTGTGCCTGATCGGGGCGTCGGGCAGTGGAAAGTCCACACTGCTGCGTTGCCTGAACCTGGCCGAGCCCCTCGACGACGGGTCGATCTTCCTCGACGGCGAGGAGATCACCGATCCCACGGTCGACACCAAGCGGGTCCGTCGCCGGATGGGGCTGGTCTTCCAGGCCTACAACCTCTTTCCGCACATGTCCGTGCTGGACAACGTGACGCTTGCGCCGCGGAAGGTGCACGGCGCCAGCCGCTCCGAGTCGGAGGCCAAGGCGCGCGAGGTGCTCGGTCGGTTCGGGCTGGCCGACAAGGCCGACGAGCACCCGGACCGGCTCTCGGGTGGTCAGCAGCAGCGGGTGGCCGTCGTCCGTGCCATGGCGACCGACCCCGAGCTGCTGCTGCTCGACGAGATCACCTCGGCGCTCGACCCCGAGCTGGTCGGTGAGGTGCTGGACCTGTTGCGGGAGCTGGCCACCGGCGGCACGACGCTCGTGCTGGCCACCCACGAGATGGCCTTTGCCCGCGACGTCGCCTCGACGGTGTGCTTCCTGGACGGCGGGACGATCCTGGAGCAGGGGCCGCCGTCGCAGGTCCTGGTCGATCCTGTCCAGGAGCGGACCCGTCAGTTCCTGCGCCGAGTCCTGTGATGAATACCCAATGGGGTATATCGAGCGGCATGGAACATGACCACGCCTCCAGGCACGACTCGTCCTGGAGTACGGCGGTCAGCGCGACGCTGCACTGCCTGACCGGATGTGCGATCGGTGAGGTGCTGGGGATGGTGCTCGCCACCTGGTGGGGCTGGAGCACCGTGCCGAGCGTGGCCCTGGCCGTCGTGCTCGCCTTCTTCTTAGGCTACCTGCTGACCGTCTCCCCGGTGCTGCGCGCGGGTGTGCCCCTCGCTGCGGCCGTCAAGGTGGCACTGGCCGCCGACACCGTCTCGATCACCGTGATGGAGATCGTGGACAACGCCGTGATGGTCGGTGTCCCGGGTGCGATGCACTCCGGCCTGGCCAACTGGGTGTTCTGGACGGCGCTGGCGTTCTCCCTGGTCGTGGCCTTCGTCGTCACGGTGCCGGTCAACCGATGGCTGATCGGTCGCGGCAAGGGCCACGCGGTCATGCACGCCTACCACTGACCGCGCTGACGGGCCGGGCGCCCGGTGTCGAGCCGTCGAGCTGTGACACCTCCGGACGCCTCACCCCGGCAGCTGACCGTCCGGCCGTGCCACAGCTCAGGTCCCCGCCGGTGAACAGTCCCGGATGTGTGGTGTCGGGGTCAGACCTCGAGCCAGCTCTCTCCGGCGAGCACCCGACCGACCACGCCGTTCACCTGGTCACCGAGCAGGGTGGACCGGACGAAGTCGAGTGCGAGCCCGTCGAAGACACGGTGTCGGGCGAGCATCGAGTGCTTGCCGCCGGTCACGCTGACATAGCCGACGTCGGCGTACCGACTCAGGCCGCGCGCCACCTCGGCGGAGGTGGTCGCCTTGGCGACCCGGTCCTCGCTACCGTGCACGATCAGCACCGTGCGGTCGTGCAGCGCCACCTGGCCGTCGGTGGCGTAGACCCACGGGTTCAGCGCGACGGCACTCCGCACCTCGGGCCGCTGCGCCGCCAGGAGGGCCGCCCGCCCGCCGAGCGAGTGGCCCACCAGGCTCGTGGGCATGGGGCCGCCGAGTCGTTCGCCGATCTGGTCGAGGGCCCAGGCCGCGTCGTCGACCGGGGTGTGCCGGGTGTCCCAGCCGCGGGTCGAGTTCAGCAGCCGGAACACGGCGAGCCGCCCGCGGGCGGCGTACGCGATCCGCCCGGTGATCGGCACCATCCGCAACACCGAGAGCTGGGCCGGGCTCACCCGCATGTCGCCGCGGCGGCTGGCACCGCCGTGCAGGACGAGTACGACGCCCTCCGGATCGGCCGGGAGGCGGGTCGCGATGAGTCGGGCCTGGACCGTCGGGAGCACACCGGCGCGTACCCCCGGCGCCGGAGCTCCACGCCACCGGACCGCCTCAGGCCTGGACCACGGCGCCGCAGGCGACCAGTGCCTCGACGTCCTCGACACCCCAGGCGGCCAGCGCCACGCGCGAGTCCCCACCGGCCCTGCTCGGGCCCGTCGTCAGGGACGCCTCGGTCCGGGAGAACCGCGGCGCCGGAGCGGGCTGGAGCAGACCGTCCCGCTCGACATAGGTGCCGCGCGCCCGCAGGTGCGGATGCGCCGCAGCCTCGGTCAGGGGGAGCACCGGCGTCACGCAGGCGTCCGTGCCGTCGAACAGCTCGGCCCACTCGGCCTGGGTCCGCTCCTTGAAGCGGGCCGTCAGTCGCTCGCGGAGAAGTCCCCATGCGGCCGGGTCGTCCCGGTCCGGCAGGTCCGCGCCCGCCCCGGCGGCACCGGCCGCGTCGAGATCGAGCAGCCGCAGCATCTCGGCGTAGAACTGCTGCTCGAGCGGCGCGACGGACAGGTGCAAGCCGTCGGCGGTCTCGTAGACGTCGTAGAACGGGGTCCCGCCGTCGAGCAGACCGGCCGCCCGGTGCTCCGAGACGACGCCCGACGCCAGCATCGAGGCGAACATCGCCGACAGGTGGGCGGTGCCGTCGACGATCGCTGCATCGACGACCTGCCCCTCGCCGGTGGCTCGCGCGGAGAGCAGGGCCGCCAGCATGCCGATCACCAGGTAGGTCGAGCCGCCGCCGAAGTCGCCGACCAGGTTGGTGGGGAACTGCGGCCGGTCCGGCGACTGACCGAGACCGTGCAAGGCTCCGGCGATGCTGATGTAGTTCAGGTCGTGACCGGCCGACCGGGCGAGCGGACCGTCCTGGCCCCATCCCGTCATCCGGCCGTACACGAGCGCCGGGTTCAGCCCCAGGCACACCTCCGGGCCGAGGCCGAGCCGCTCGGTGACGCCGGGGCGCATGCCCTCGAGCAGCGCGTCGGCCCCTTTCACCAGGTCGAGGACGCAGCTGATCGCGGCAGGGTCCTTGAGGTCCATCGCCACGCTCGGCCGGCCACGGGTGAGCAGGTCGGTCTCACGGGCCCCGGCGCTCCAGGCTCCTCCGGACCGCTCGATCCGCAGCACGTCGGCGCCGAGATCGGCGAGGATGGTCGCGGCGTGCGGCCCGGGCCCGATCCCCGCCAGCTCGAGGATGCGCACGCCGCGCAGCGGCCCGGTACCCCGGCCCAGTCGGTAGGTCTCTCCCACGTGGGCGGCCCTCCTGTCGGTGCGGCGCGCGGCACTCTCGTGCCTGGTCTCGCTGAGCGCGGACTCGTACGCCGCCACCAGGGCAGCCACGGAGACCGGCTTGAACCGCTCCAACGTCTCCGGGGACGACGCTAACAGTCCTAGGCCGCCGTCGTCGGAGGAGTCCCGTCTGACCCGCACCCCTCCCCGATCCGTCTGCGGCACGGCACACTGAGAGGACGCACCCTCCTGGCACCAGGCGCAGTGGAGAACGATGTCCACGACGGAAGGTAAGACTGTGAGCACGACGAACCGCACCATCGACCTGATCGCCGACATCGGCGAAGGCTTCGGCTCCTATCGCATGGGCGACGACGATGCGCTGTTGGACTCGCTGACGTCGGCCAACGTCGCCTGCGGCTTCCATGCCGGTGACCCACGCACCATCGAGCGGGCCGTCGCGAGCTGCGTCGAGAAGGGGGTCTCGATCGGGGCGCACCCCGGGTTTCCGGACCTGGTCGGTTTCGGTCGGCGGGAGGTCTCCTCGTCCTACGACGAGGTGCGCACCGACGTGCTCTACCAGATCGGTGCGCTCCACGCCTTCGCCGCGGCGGCCGGGGCACCCCTGGCGCACGTCACGCCGCACGGTCGGCTCGGCAACCTGGTGGTGACGGACCGGATGTACGCCGAGGCGGTGGCCGCCGCGGTCGAGGCGTTCGACCCGCAGCTGATCCTCGTGGCCCAGGACGGTGAGCTCGGAGAGGTGGCCAGGGAGAGCGGGCTGCCCTTCGCGCGGCTCGGGCTGATTGACCGGGCCTACGAGGACGACGGGACTCTGGTGTCGCGTCGCGAGGAGAGGGCGGTGCCCCACGATCCGGAGGAGATCGCCGAGCGTACGATCTCGATGGTCCTGGCCGGCACCGTCAGGTCCCGCAACGGCAACCCCGTGCAGGTCGAGTGCGACACCGTCCTGCTCCACGGTGACAACCCCGGCTCGATCCGTGCGGCCGCTCTCGTGCGTTCGTCGCTCGAGGCCGCCGGTGTCGTGATCGCTCCGCTCAGGCCCGCCGGCGCCCTCGAACCGGTCGACGTCCAGCCGGGCTCGGCGGGCACGGTCGGCGTCCCGGCCGTCCAGCTGACGGGGCCGTGACCGTAGCGGATGCGCCCGACCCGCTGCTGAGGGTCGTCGACTACGGCGACTCAGGCGTTCTCGTCACGGTGAACGCCCCCGACCGCGAGACCCGGTGGTCGGTCGCGCACCGTCTGGCGGCAGCGGTCGTCCGCGCCAACCCTCCGTGGCTGACCGACCTGGTCGCCAGCTTCGACAGCACCTTTCTCGAGTTCGACCCGATCGTGGCCTCGCACGCCGAGGTACGGGCGACGCTGCGGCTCGAGCTGGCCGCCGCAGCGCCTGCCCACAGAGCACGAGCCTTCACCATTCCCGTGGTGTACGGCGGCGAGCACGGGCCTGACCTCGACGAGGTGGCCGCCGAGCTGTCCCTCTCCCCGGAGCAGTTCGTGAGCCGCCATGCCGGGACACCGTGGGTGATCCGCTTCCTCGGTGCACCGGCAGCGTCTCCGATGATGGACCGCTCGGATGTCACGGCGTCCGTCCGTCGTCGCAAGGAGCCGCGCACCGCCGTACCCGCCGGGTCCCTCGGCGTCAGCGGCCAGCAGTCCATCATCTATCCGGTCACCTCGCCGGGTGGATGGCGCCTGATCGGTCGGACTCCCGTGCAGCTGCTCGACATCGTGCGGGAGCCGCTCGTGCCGTATCGACCGGGAGATACCTTCACGCTCGTGCCGATCCGGCCCGCCGACTGGGACCGATGGTCAGGCTGTCTCCACGATCTCGCGGACCGGCTGGCCGAGGAGCTGCAGCCGCGTGCATAATGCCCTCGTGGTGGCCGAGGCCGGCATGGCGACCGTCCAGGATCTGGGCCGATCGGGATGGGGGCATCTCGGGATCCCGGCGAACGGCGCGGGCGACATGTATGCAGCGAAGGTTGCCAACACCGTGGTGGGGAACGCGCCAGGGGACTCCCTTGTCGAGGTGACCGCATCGTCCTTCGCGCTCGTGGCACAGTCCCGTGTCCTCGTCGCGGTCACAGGTGCCGCCGACCGGATGCTCGTGAACGGCTTCCCCCTGCCGACCTGGGAACCACTCGTCCTCGAGCCGGGCCAGCGGCTCGCGATCGCGGCACCCAGCGTCGGGCTCCGGTCGTACGTCGCCGTCAACGGGTCGGTCCACGCCGACCGGGTCCTCGGCAGCACGTCGCCGGATCCGCTGCTGGGGATCGACCGCACGCTTCGTCGGGGAGACGTGCTGTCGGTCGAGTCGGCTCTCGGAGTCCTCGACCGGTCCCACTTCGGGATACCGCTGTTCAGGCTCGGAGCCGTGCGGCCGGCACTGTCGGACCACCTCGTGATCGACGTGACGCTCGGCCCGGACACCGACCAGTTCGACGAGACCCTCCAGGACCGGCTCAGGTGCAGCTTCACGGTGTCGGCACAGAGCAACAGCGTCGGGCTGCGGCTGGCCGGCGCCGTTCCAACGAGAATCGTGCAGAGCGAGATCCTCTCGCGCGGCGTCCCCCTCGGAGCGATCGAGATCCCTCCGCTGGGTGGCCTTCTCGCGTTGCTCCGCGGCCGGCCGGTGACAGCCGGCTACCCCGTGGTGGCCGTGGCCACGACCCTGGCGAGGGATCTCCTCGGGCAGGCGCGCCCCGGTGGCACCATCGCATTCCGTCCGGT
>JBPCND010000164.1:0-6738 GCA_051001655.1 Nocardioides sp.
CGGGGACCCCGAGGCGGTCAAGCGGTTCTCGGAGCGGATGATCACCGAGAGCGACTGGCTCTCCCGGCTCGTGCAGCAGATCATCGAGCTGTCCCGACTTCAGGGCGACGATCCCTTGGAGTCGCCGCGCCCGGTGTCGGTGGACCAGGTGATCACCACCGCCGTGGACACCAGCGCCATCGACGCATCGACCAAGCACATCTCCCTGGTGACCGGCGGTGAGACCGGTCTCGAGGTCTTCGGCAACCGCGAGCAGGTGATGGCCGCCATCAGCAACCTGGTCGCCAACGCCGTGGCCTACTCCGGCGCCGGGTCCGCGGTCGTCGTCAACGCGAACGCCGCCCCCGGCACCGTCGAGATCTCGGTGGTCGACCAGGGCATCGGCATCCCCGCGCAGGAGATCGACCGGATCTTCGAGCGCTTCTACCGCGTCGACCCGGCCCGGCACCGCTCCACCGGCGGGACCGGCCTGGGGTTGTCGATCGTCAAGCACGTCGCCGCCACGCACGGCGGCGAGGTCAAGGTCTGGTCCGTCGAGGGCCAGGGCTCGACCTTCACCCTGGCGCTGCCGCGCAGCAACGCGTCGATGCGGGATCCCGATGAGGCCGTGCCGACCACGCAGTCCGGGGTCAACCCGTCCGCCACCGACCATGAGGTGCGCCGGTGACCCGGGTGCTCGTCGTCGAGGACGAGGAGAGCTACAGCGACGCCCTTGCCTACATGCTCCGCAAGGAGGGGTACGACGTCGCCATCGCCGCGACCGGACCGGACGCACTCACGGAGTTCGACCGCAACGGCGCCGACATCGTGCTGCTCGACCTGATGCTCCCCGGCCTGCCGGGCACCGAGGTCTGCCGACAGATCCGCGCTGTGTCCAACGTGCCGGTGATCATGGTCAGCGCCAAGGACGACGAGGTCGACAAGGTGGTCGGACTCGAGCTCGGGGCCGACGACTACGTCACCAAGCCCTACTCCCCGCGCGAGCTGGTCGCCCGGATCCGCGCAGTGCTGCGCCGCGGCCAGGACGTCGACCTGACGCCCGCCACCCTCGAGGCCGGGCCGGTTCGGATGGACGTGGAGCGACACGTCGTGACCGTGGACGGCACCGAACAGAAGCTGCCGCTCAAGGAGTTCGAGCTGCTCGAGATGTTCCTGCGCAACCCGGGCCGGGTGCTGACCCGCGGCCAGCTCATCGACCGGGTGTGGGGATCGGACTACGTGGGCGACACGAAAACCCTCGACGTCCACGTCAAGCGGCTCCGGGCCAAGCTCGAGCCCGAGCCGTCCGACCCGCGCTACTTCGTCACCGTGCGCGGGCTCGGCTACAAGCTCGATCTCTAGGGCAGTCTGATGGTTGTCGGCCATGGGGTGGACGTGGACGGAGGCTGGCCGGATGTCGCGCACCGACGTCCGATAACCGCGTGTCGAGTGTCCCCGGCAGTGCCTAGGCTCACCTGGTGACCACCACGCCTGCCCGATCCTGGCTCCCCCTGGCTGCAGTGGCGGTGACGCTCGTGCTGTGGGCCTCGGCGTTCGTGGCGATCCGGCATCTCGGCCGCGACTTCTCGCCGGGGGCCCTCTCACTGGGCCGGCTGCTGGTCGGTGCGGGCTGCCTGGCCGTCATTGCGCTTAGCCGCGACGTGGTACGACCGAGCCGGGGCGACCTGCTGACGATCGTGGTCATCGGGGTGCTCTGGTTCGGGGTCTACAACGTCGCCCTCAACGAGGGCGAGCGACGGGTCGACGCCGGCACCGCCGCGATGCTCATCCAGATCTCTCCGGTGCTCATCGCGCTGATGGCAGCGCTGTTCCTCTCCGAACGCTTCACGATCTACCTCGCACTCGGCCTGGGCCTGGCGTTCAGCGGCGTCGCGGTGATCGCCTTCTCCACCTCGCCGGGTGGCAACAGTGACGTGGCGGGCGTGCTCCTGTGCCTGCTGTCCGCGGTCGTCTACTCCATCAGCCTGGTCCTCCAGAAGCCGCTGGTCGGGAGGCTGTCGGCGGTGCAGGTGACCTGGCTGGCCTGCACGGTCGGAGCGATCGTCTGCCTGCCGTTCGCCGGCCGGTTGGTGAGCGAGGCGGCCACGGCCCCGACCTCGTCTCTGTGGTGGCTGGTCTACCTCGGCGTCTTCCCGACCGCGATCGCCTTCACCACCTACGCCTACGCGCTTCAACACATGAGTGCGAGCAGCCTGGGCGTGACGACCTACCTCGTCCCGCCGATCACCATCGTCCTCGGGCTGGTCTTCCTCGGTGAGACACCGCCGTCGATGGCGTACGCCGGGGGCGCGCTGGCCCTGGTCGGAGTGGCCGTCGCACGACGCAAACCACACCGACCAGCCACTGCCGACGACAACCCGCCGCAGACTGCCATGCTGAGCCGGTGAACACCCTCGCCCTGGTCCTCGTCGCCGTCGTCGCCGTTGCGCACCTGGGCTTCCTGGTCCTCGAGATGTTCCTGTGGACCACCCCGACCGGGCGCGGTGTCTTCGGCACCGACCGCGAGTTCGCCGAGCAGTCCAGGGCCCTGGCCGCCAACCAGGGCCTCTACAACGGCTTCCTGGTGTCTGGGCTGGTGTGGGGCCTGGTGGCCGACCGCACCGACGTCCAGCTCTTCTTCACCGCGTGCGTGGTCGTCGCCGGGATCTTCGGTGGTGTGACGGTCAACCGGCGGATCCTGCTGGTCCAGGCGCTGCCCGGGCTGCTGGCGTTCCTGGCCGTGCTGGCAGCCCGCTGATCACGGCCACGCGGTCGGAATCCCCGGTCGGCCGGGGATCCCGACGACTGTGCGGCCGTCTCATCGTGCCTGGTGCGACGGATCCACCGCGCAAGTCGTTGGCTGGGGGTGCCGTGGTCCCGATGCCGATGTCCAGCTGCTCTTCACCGGCTGCCTGGTGCAGGCGCTGCCCGGGTTGCTCGCCTTCCTGGCCGTGCTCGCAGCCCGCTGATCAGGCGCCGAACCAGGGCAGGCACGGCGTCACCCCGGACACCTCGACCCGATGACCGAGTGACCGCCAGGTGTCCGCGCTCAGGCGCAGGTGCCGGAGCTCGGCGACGCCGCTGCCGGTCGTGATCCGGCTGATCCCGTTGTCGGCGTACCCAAGGCGCCGGGAGACTCCCAGCGACGAGTGGTTGTCGAGGACCGCCGAGGAGACGGCCGCGACCGCGCCGAGGTGCTCGAACGCGAGCCCGAGCGCCGCCGCGCGCATCGCCGTGCCGAGGCCCCGACCCCGGGCGGTCATCACGAGCCACGAGGCCGAGTCGACGGTGCGCAGGTCGCCGAAGCCGTCACCCTCCAGGGACTGCAGGCCGACCACCTCGCCGTCGACCTCGACACCGAGGTCGAGACACCAGGAGCGCGGCGACCAGCAGCCGCGCGAACGCCAGGCTCCCTGGACGAAGCGTCGCTGCCGGTCGCGGTCCTCGGCGAGGCCGGCGAAGCGCTCGGACCGGGGATCGAGCTCCACGTCGTCGGGCAGCAGCGCGGCGAGGACCTCGAGGTCGGGATCGGTGACTGGCCTGAGCAGGACCGGACCGGTCTGCAGGCGCAGGTCGAAAAGCGGCCACTCCACCCGGGTGACTCTAGGCCCGACTCGGCCCACCATCTGCGCCGAGTCAGCGGGGGGTGGGGTCGTCGTCGGTCTCGAGCCAGCCGCGGAAGGCGTCCAGGTTGGCGGTGGACTCCCCTCGGAGCCGGCGCCACTCCCACTCCTTGCGGATCGAGCCGGCGAAGCCGAGCTCGAGGATGGAGTTGAACGAGTCGTCGGCGGTGGCCAGCACCGCGCCCAGCAGCCGGTCCAGCTCGTCGGGCGTCAGCACGCCGAGCGGGAGCCGCGCGTCGAGGTAGATGTCGCCCAGCCGGTCGACGGCGAAGGCCACGCCGAAGATCTTGAGGTTGCGTTCCAGCAACCAGCGGTAGACGCGCTCGTGCTCCTCGTCGGGGTTGCGGCAGACAAAGGCATGGATGGCCAGGGAGTGCGGGCCGAGGTCCAGGCGCACCGGGGTCTGGAGCTTCTTCTCCCCGGGCAGTGCGAACGAGAACACGCCGTCGGCGGGCTCCTCGTAGCCGATCTCGTTGGCCTCCAGGTAGGCCCGGACGACGTCGGCGGGACCCTCGATCACGAGGCCAGCTCTGCGCGCATCAGCGAACGCGCCTGACGGTAGACCTCGAGGGTTCGGTCGGTGGTGCGCTCCCACGAGAACTGACGCGCCTGCTCGACGGCGCCGATCTCGAGCCGGCCACGGAGGTCGTCGTCGGTGACGATCCGGCGCAGCGCGTCGGACCAGGCGCGTGGGTCGTGCCCGTCCACCAGGAGGCCGCTGGCGCCGTCGCGGACCACCGTGGTGAGCCCGCCGACCGCCGCCGCGACGACCGGGGTGCCCACGGCCTGGGCCTCGACGGCGACCAGCCCGAACGACTCGTTGTAGGAGGGTACGGCGACCAGCGTGGCGGCGGCGTACCACCGAGCGAGCTCGTCCTGCGCGACCGGCGGCACGAACCGCACCACATCGTCCAGGCCGAGTGCGCCGGCGAGGTCGGCCAGCGACTCGGGGTGCTCGAGTCCGCTGCCGGACGGCCCGCCGACGATCGGGACGACGACGCGGGACCGCAGCTCGGGCGACCGCTCGAGCAGGTCGGCCACCGCCCGGAGCAGCACGTCGGGCGCCTTCAACGGCTGGATCCGGCCGGCGAACAGGAGCACGTGAGCGTCCTCGGGCAGGCCGAACGCCGCCCGGGCGGCCGCCTTGGAGGTCGGCCGGAACACCTCCAGGTCGACACCGGGGTGGACCACCTCGACCCGGCCGGCGTCCGCGTCGTAGAGGTTGATGAGCTGCTTGGCCTCGCTGTCGGTGTTGGCGATCAGCATGTCCGCGGCGTGCACCACCTGCTCCTCACCGATCACCCGCGCGGCGGGCTCGGGGGTGTCACCATCGGCCAGTGCGTCGTTCTTCACCTTCGCCATCGTGTGCATGGAGTGGACCAGCGGGACGCCCCACCGGTCGCGGGCGAGCGCGCCCACCTGGCCGGACAGCCAGTAGTGCGAGTGCACGGCGTCGTAGTGGCCCTCGTCCTGGCCGGCCTCCGCCAGCAGCACCTCGCGGGCGAACGTGCAAAGCTGGCCGGGCAGCTCGGCCTTCGCCAACCCCTCGAACGGACCGGCGGTGATGTGCCGGACGGTGACGCCGTCGGCTGTCCGGGTCACCGGGGGCAGGGTCGAGGCGGTCGCCCGGGTGAAGATGTCGACGTCGATGCCGCGCTGGGCCAGTCGCTTGGACAGCTCGATGACGTAGACGTTCAGCCCGCCCGCGTCCCCGGTGCCCGGCTGGTCGAGCGGCGAGGTGTGCAGGCTGATCATGGCGATGCGCGGCACGGCGAGCCTTTCGTCAGTGGTCCACCGAACAAGAACCCCGATGGGCACCCAGGGATTCCCGGCCCTCGCTCGCCGGGCGTGGACAGGACGGCGACGGCACCGTGTGCCACGGACCTGAGAGACTACGGACGTGCAGACGATCGGACTCATCGGCGGCATGAGCTGGGAGAGCAGCGCGGTCTACTACCGCGACCTCAACCTCGGGGTACAGCAGCGTCTGGGCGGTCTCTCCTCTCCCAAGCTGGTGCTGAGCACCGTCGACTTCGCCGAGGTCACCCATCTCGAGGACGACGAGCGCTGGGACCAGGTGGGTCACCTGCTGGCCGAGGCCGCCCGGGGGGTGGAGCGGGCCGGAGCCGACTTCCTGCTCCTCTGCACGACGACCTTCCACAAGGTCGCCGACGAGGTCGAGGCGGCCGTCGACATCCCCGTGCTGCATCTGGCCGACGTGGTCGCCGAGGCCTGCCGCGCCGAGGGGATGGACCGGGTCGGGCTGATCGGCACCAAGGTCGCCATGTCCGAGTCCTTCTTCACCGACCGGCTGACCGACCACGGCCTGGAGGTGATCGTGCCCGCCGCCGAGCACTACGACTGGCTCAACGCGGCGGTCTATGAGGAGCTGGTGTACGGTCACGTGCTCCCCCGCACCCGTAGCGGCGTCGTCGCGATCATCGAGGAGCTCTGGGACGCCGGCGCCGGCGGAGTGCTGCTCGGCTGCACCGAGCTCGAGCTGCTCGTCACGCAGGCCGACGTCGAGCTGCCGGTGTTCCCGTGCACGTCCCTGCACGTCGCTGCCGCCCTCGACCGCGCCCTGGCCTGAGGAGCCGGGGAACTCTGATGCGCCTGTTGACGCACAAGCAGGGCTCGCCCTTCGGATGTCGGGGTACCTCACGAATCCTCTGCGCCGCAGGCTGCGCACGTTGGCGCGTCGGGAACAACAGCTAGTCGTGCAGGGGCACCTGATCACACTCCCGCCCGAACACGATCTGCCGTTCTGCCTCCGACGAGATCCGACCTATGACACCTACGCCGCCGACCTGCTCGGTCAACTCGAGGACGATGCTGGTCATCGATGTCGGCGCGAATGTGGGCGACACCGCCGTCCGTGCACTGACGAGCGCCCGCAACATCGAGGTCATCGCGGTGGAGGGCGCGCCGCAGTTCTTGAACTACCTCCGGGTGAACGTGGCGACGTTCGGACCTCGTTGCACGGTGGTCCCGCGGTCGTCGGCCCCGTCAAGGGGGCCCCCGACAATACTCGACATCGGGATCGACGGGCGGCTTCCAGCACCTGCGCAAGGACATGGTCGAGGTCACTGACTGGGTTTCGGTCAGTGAGTTGCTCAGCTCGACGTCGGGCTACGAG
>JBPCND010000165.1:0-7385 GCA_051001655.1 Nocardioides sp.
GCCAGCGTCAGGGCGTCTGGGCCGGCGACCTCGACCTGGCGCTCCACACCGACGTCCCACAGGGTGACGTCACGTACCAGCTTCCAGTACTCTGCGATCATGTCGTCGTAGTGGCGCGGATGGTACATGCGGTTGCACACGGTGTAGGACTGCACACCGTGCCGTTGTGACGCGTAGAAGTACGGCGACTTGCGGATCCGCGAGTACATGTGAATCTTCGGAACGTCATAGGGGATGCGCACGGGTGGCCTTCTTTCTGATGGTGGTGCGGGTCAGCTCCAGGGGAACGGCGAGCTGCTCGTCGGGTGCAGCTCACCGCGCTCGTAACGGTGGAAGCGGAAGGGCTCCAGCAGGTCCTGTGGCTCTCCCAGGAGCTCCTTGGCCACGAGAGCGCCGACACCGATCATCTTGTAGCCGTGATTGGAGTCGGCGATCACATAGGCGTTCTGCCGGAACGTGTCGAAGACGGGGAAGCTGTCGGGAGTGAAGCAGCCGAGCCCTCCGGAGGCCTCGTCCTTGTAGAGGTGGCGGGTGCCCTCGAACCGCTTGTGGCAGTGGGCGAGTGCCGCCGTCCACATGTGCGCGAACTCGGGAGACACGACGAACTCCGGGCTGGCCGGGCCGTACGGGTCCACGGCGACGTCGGCGGCCGCCTTGCCAACCGGGGCCGGCATGCTGCCGCCCTGCACCCCACCGAAGTTGAAGTCGGGCTTGTAGTAGATGCCCCACATCTCGTCGGTCACGAGCTCGCCGTCCTCGTCGAGCAGTGGCGCGTCGGAGTCCACGTGCATGACCGGAGGCATACCGCCGGACGTGTCGGTGAAGAGGCCCGGGTCGACGCCGAGCGTGCCCTCCTGAAGGAGCAGGTAGGTCCACATCTCGATGTCAGGTCGGAGCACTCCGTCGGGCCCACGGACGGCGACTGTGGCCGGGAGGTCGAGCATCTCCCACAGCTCACGCACCCACGGTCCGACCGCGATCACCAGCTGGTCGCAGCGCACCGTGCCGCGGTCGGTCTCGACGGCGCGAACGGCCCCACCGTCCAGCTCGAGCCCGGTGACCCGGACTCCGGTCAGGATCCGGACACCCTCCGCCGCAGCCTTGTCGGCCAGCCCGTGCATCGACGCACGGTTGTTGGCGTAGCCGCCGCGGTGCTCGTGCAGGACGTTGGTGATCCCCTCGGCCTGCCAGTCACCGAAGAGGTCCCGGAGGTAGGCGCGGCACGCGTCCTCCCCCTCGACCAGCGTCGACGGGTAGCCGATCTGCTGCTGCTCGGCATGGATCTGGCCGACACCGGCCCGCATCGACTCCGGGGCCGCCTGCAGGTAGCCGACCGGGTGGTACGAGAACGCCTTCGGGTCCGACTCCCAGACCGCGACGGAATGCGCCATCAGGCGGCGCATCGCCGGCTGGAAGTAGTTGTTGCGGACCACTCCGCAGGCAATCCCGGAAGCGCCGGCGGCGACAGCCGTCTTGTCGAGCACGAGGATGTCGGCCCCGCCGCCGAGACCGCGCCGGCGCAATTCCTGTGCCAGATGCCAGGCGGTGGACAGGCCGTGCACGCCGGCGCCGACCACTACGTAGCGGGTCGCTTCCGGCAGCTCCGATTGGACCGACATCTCTGCTCACCTCGTTGCCATTACGGCAACACTGTTGCATATACTGGTGCTCCGCGACGCTAGCACGGGAGGCGAGTGACCACAATGAACCGCCCTGTAGCCACGGTCGAGCGCGCCGTCGCCGTGCTGCGCGCGCTCGCCGACGCACCGGGGGACCTCGGCAACAACGAGATTGCCCGGCGCACCGGCGTGAACCCCAGCACGGTCTCCCGGCTGCTCGCCACACTGGCCGACGCCGACCTGGTCCGCCGGACGCCGGAGAGCGGCCGCTTCCGGCTCGGTCCGCGCCTGGTCGAGCTCGGCAACGCAGCGCTGGCCCGCGTCGACCTACGGCAGCAGGGCCGACCCCACCTGATGGCTCTGACGGCCTCGACCGGTGAGACGGCCACGCTGTCGGTGCCCAATGGCGAGGCGACTATCACCGTCGACTTCGTCCAGAGCCCGTCGTCGGTGCGCAGCGTGGCCGAGGTTGGGCGCCCGAGCGTCGCGCATGCAACGGCGACCGGCAAGGTCTTCCTCGCGCACGGCGGGGCCATGCCCTCCGGCCGGCTGCCGTCGTACACACCCCGGACGATCACCGATCCCAAGCTGCTTGCTGCTGAGATATCACGGACAAGAGAACGTGGTTGGGCCCAGGCGGTCGGCGAGCGTGAGCCGGACCTGAACGCCCTTGCGGCCCCGGTGCTGGCTGCCGGCGGCGTGCTGGTCGGGGTCCTGGGGCTGCAGGGGCCGGCCGGCCGCTTCGACGCCGAGGCGATGCACGTCGCGGTAGATCAGCTGCTCGACCACTCGGCACGGCTGTCTGCTGCAACCGGTCGGTGAACTCGAGGTGTCGGACCGCTGAACCGTTGCCCTTTGGGCATCGGCCTTGTGCGCTCGGGCACGCCGTGCAACAGTCCGGGCAGCGGCGGTGTCCGCGCGCCCCGGTCTGACCGCCGTCGCGGCCGACGGAGGTGTGGATGAGCCCCGACAACAGCTGGTGGGAGAACCTTCGGGCCTACCTGGAGCTGCGCTGGGACATGGTGCTCCAAGACGCCCTCGACCACGTGCTCCTGGTGCTGCTCGCGGTGGCGCTCGCAACCGTGATCGGCGTGGGTCTCGGCGTGGCCACCTACCGGACGAGACGACCGCGCGACCTGGTGCTTGCGGTGACCGGCACGTTCCTGACGATTCCCAGCCTGGCACTGTTCGGCATCTTCATCGCCATCCCGCCGCTGGGTCTGGGCGTCCGGTCGGTCGTGGTGGGGCTGGTCCTGTACGGACTGCTGCCCATCGTCCGCAACACCATCGTCGGTCTGCGCGAGGTGGACCCGGCCGTGGTCGAGTCCGCGATGGGGATGGGCATGGGGCGGTCACAGCGGCTGCTGCGCGTCGAGCTGCCGCTGGCCTGGCCGGTCATCTTGACAGGCATGCGGGTGTCCACGCTGATCCTCATCGGCATCGCCGCCATCGGCGCCTACATCAACGGCCCCGGACTCGGGGAAGAGATCTTCGCGGGGCTGTCTCACATCGGAGGCGCCAGCGCGAAAAGCGAGGTGATCGCAGGGACGTTAGGGATCGTCGTGCTGGCGATCTTGTTCGACTTGCTGTACGTCGCGGTCTCCCGGATCACCATCCCCAAAGGAATTCAATGATGAACACCGGTCAACCTGGCAGTGCCCAGACGAACGGCAGCAGTGCGGCGAAGATCCGGCTGGAGAACCTTTCCAAGCGCTTCCCCGGGCAAGACGAGCCGGCGGTTGACGACCTGACGCTGGAGATCCCTGAGGGCGAGATCGTGATCTTCGTCGGGCCGTCCGGCTGCGGTAAGACCACGACGATGAAGTTGATCAACCGAATCATCGAGCCCAGCTCGGGACGCATCTTCCTCGACGGGGAGGACGTGACCAAGGTCAACCCGGACCAGCTGCGGCGGCGGATCGGTTATGTGATCCAGCAGATCGGGCTCTTCCCGCATGTGACGATCGCGGACAACATCGCCACGGTGCCCAGGTTGCTCGGCTGGGACAAGAAGCGGATCTCCGACCGGGTGGACGAGCTCCTGGAGACGGTCGGGATGAACCCGGGGCAGTATCGGAACCGCTATCCCAAGGAGCTCTCCGGCGGCCAGCGCCAGCGTGTCGGTGTCGCCCGCGCGATGAGTGCCGACCCCGACGTCATGCTGATGGACGAGCCGTTCGGTGCGATCGACCCGATCACTCGGGACCGATTGCAGAACGAGTTCCTACGGCTGCAGGAGCAGATCAAGAAGACGATCGTCTTCGTCACCCACGACATCGACGAGGCGATCAAGATGGGGGATCGGATCGCGATCCTGGGCGACCAGTCGCGCATCGCCCAGTTCGACACCCCCGAGCGGATCCTGGTAAACCCGGCCGACGACTACGTCGCGGACTTCATCGGTCGCGGCGCCTCGCTCAAGCGGCTGAGCCTGAGCCGGGTCCGGGACCTCGAGCTGCACCAGTGGCCGACGGCGACCGACGGGTCCAGCCATGACGAGGTACGCCGCATCCTCGAGGACAGCGACAAGACCGCCGTCCTGGTGCTGGACGAACAACGGCGACCCGTGCAGTGGGTCAACGCCGAGCACCTGCGCCGCGCCGCACCGGATCGGCCGTTGCGTGAGATCGGTCTGCCTGCGGACGCGGTCGTCCAGCCCAACGCGACCCTCAGCGACACGTTGAACGAGATGCTGACCGCCCGCTACAGCTGTGCGCTCGTGGTCGACTCCGACCGCACGTATCAGGGGATTGCCGACATCGACACGATCAACGAGGCCGTCCGGGGGATGCGCCTGGCCGAGCAGGGCAGGTTGCGTGAGGGGATCTCAGCGGAGGAGTCTCCCTCCTCATGACGGACCTCTCGCCCGCCTCCGCGACGCCGCTGG
The DNA here is from genome assembly GCA_051001655.1 of Nocardioides sp. Classification (GTDB taxonomy): domain Bacteria; phylum Actinomycetota; class Actinomycetes; order Propionibacteriales; family Nocardioidaceae; genus Nocardioides_B. The sequence continues at coordinate 4,507 of JBPCND010000165.1, forward strand.
CGACCACGACCGCGGATGCCGGGCCGGTCCTGGCGCCGCGCCGACGCCGCTCAGTCGGTGGTTACCTCTTCATGCCGGTGTTCCTCCTCGTCACGCTGGCCATTTTGTATTATGTCGTCCAGGGTCGCGAGCTGAGCAGCGGCGAGCAGCAGGTACTGACGTTCGACAAGGTCATGGCGAACCTCGGGGTGCACCTACGGGTGACCGCGATCTCCACGATCCTGGTGCTCCTGATCGCCATCCCGCTCGGAGTCCTCCTCACCCGATCCTTCGCCCGGCCGATCACTCCGCCGGCCATCGCGGTGTTCAACATCGGCCAGGCGGTGCCATCGATCGGTCTAATCGTCCTCTTCGCGGCTTTCTGGGCCATCGGGTTCTGGCCGGTGGTGATCGCGCTCGTCGCCTACACGGTGCTGCCGGTGCTGCGGAACACGATGGTGGGCCTGCGGCAGGTGGACCCATCGGTCATCGAGTCCGCCCGTGGCATGGGGATGACGAAGACCACGGTGCTGCTGAAGATCGAGCTGCCGTTGGCGGTCCCGATCATCATGGCCGGCCTGCGGACCGCTCTCACGATCCACGTCGGGACCGCCACCCTCGGTGCGTTCGTCGGCGTGGACACCCTCGGCATCCTGATCGTCGCCGGCCAGGTGCAGAACAAGCAACTCATCACCGTGGTCGGCGCCATCCTGGTCGCCGTCCTCGCCCTGCTCATCGACTATCTGGCCAGCATCGCCGAGGACGTGCTGCGCCCACGAGGACTATGACCCAAGACAATCGACACACGGAGGTAAGGCGATCATGCGCTACTCGAAGAACGTGATGCGGCTCACGACGCTGGTCGCCGCCTTGGCCCTCGCGGCAACCGCATGCGGCGCCGAGGACGAGGGCGGTCCTGCCGCCGGCGGCGACGAGTTGTCCGGCGCCTCGTTCACGGTGGGCTCGAAGGAGTTCACCGAACAGCTCATCATGGGCCAGATCACTCGGTTGGCGCTGGAGAATGCCGGCGCGGATGTCACCGACGAGACCGGCATCACCGGCACGGTCAACGTTCGCAAGGCGTTGGAGTCCGGCGAGATCGACATGTACTGGGAGTACACCGGGACCGGCTTCGGGGAGATCCTGGGCAACGAGATCACCGAGGCCCCGACGGACCAGCAGGAGCTCTTCGACACGGTCGCCGAGATGGATGCGAAGAACGACGTCCAGTGGACGGCACTGGCTCCGGTCAACAACACCTACGCGATCGCGACGTCGGCCAGCGTGCAGGAGGAGTTCAGCGTCAGCACCCTGTCCGATTACGCAGGCCTCGTGTCCAGCAACGCCGAGGCTTCCTCGTTGTGCGCGGCCTCGGAGTTCATCAACCGAGCCGACGGGCTGCCTGGCGTCGCGGAGGCGTACGGTTTCGACCCGGCGCAGGTGCCGACGACCGAGGTGGATCTCGGAATCATCTTCACCCGGGTGCCGGAGGGCGACCCCTGCAACTTCGGTGAGGTCTTCGCCACCGACGGCCGCATCCCTGCCAACGACATGGTGGTCCTGGAGGACGACCAGAACTTCTTCCCCATCTACAACCTGGCTCTGACCGTGAGGAAGGACGTCTATGACGAGAACGGCGAGGCGCTGGACGCCATCTTCACTCCCATCGCCGAGAAGCTGGACACCGCGACCCTGCAGGCGCTCAACGCGCAGGTCGACGTGGACGGGCTGCTTCCGGAAGAGGTGGCGCAGATGTGGCTCGAGGAAAACGGGTTCATCGGCTGACAGCACGCTGACGATGCTCCAGCCCTTGACCTCGAGGGCTGGAGCATCGCATGGAGGGCCCGGACATGCGGATCGCGCTCGCGCAGGTCGATTCCACACTTGGTGACATCGGCGCCAACCTGGAGCGGGCGGAGCAGGTCGTCGCCACCGCGGTCGAGCAGTCCAGCGACCTGATCATCTTCCCCGAGTTGTATCTGACGGGGTACTCGATCGGCGACGTCGACGCCGACCTGTCCCTGCGACCCGGTGATCCCAGGATCGAGAAACTGGCTCGGCAGGCAGGAACCGCCGGTCTGCTGGTCGGCTTCGTCGAGTCTGGACCCCGCGAGCCGCATACCTACAACAGCACGGTCTTCTACCAGGACGGCCGGCTTGTCCATGTCCACCGCAAGCTCTATCTGCCCGCGTACGCGCCCTTCGAGGAGCGCAACCACTTCACCCCTGGGCCGACACTCAGGGCGTTCCCCGTGGATCCGGACACGCAGATGGCGGTGTTGTTGTGCAACGACGCCTGGCAGCCACAGCTGGCGTTCCTGGCGGTCCAGGACGGGGCGAAGGTGCTGCTCGTGCCGGCAGCCAGCGCGCAGAGCCGCTTCCCCGAGCACTACGACTCACACGAGTACTGGCACGACATCACCCACTTCTACGGCCGCATGTTCCAGGTCTATGTGGTGTTCGTGAACCGGGTGGGCACCGAAGGAGCGCTGCGATTTTGGGGCGGCTCCCACGTCATCGACCCATGGGGCACCGTCGTCGCCGAGGCGTCCCAGGGCGAGGAGCAGCTGCTCACCGTGGACATCGACCTGGCCGAGGTGCGTCGCCGGCGGCGGCAGGTGCCGCTGGTCAAGGAGGCGCGCCTCGGGCTGCTCCAGCGCGAGATCGGACGGCTCCTCGAGGAAGGCGGCGACCTCTAGGTGCCAGGTGTTGGATGCGCACGCTGATCATCGACAACTACGACTCGTTCACGTTCAACCTGTTCCACTATCTCGCCGAGGTGACCGGCGTGAGGCCGGTGGTCATCCGCAACGACGAGCCGGGGTGGCCGTCGGCCGACCTGATGGGGTTCGACAACGTCGTGGTCTCACCGGGTCCCGGTCACCCCGATCGGCCCGCTG
>JBPCND010000166.1:0-4455 GCA_051001655.1 Nocardioides sp.
GGGCAACAAGGTCTGCGTGTGCACGAGCCTGGACCGTTGACGGGCTGCGTTGAAAGGGACACCAGGTGACTGACTTCACCAGAGAAGACATGACCGGCTCCCGTTTCGAGGAGGTCAACCTGACCGACGCCCGGTTCCGCGACGTCGACCTCACCAACGCGCGCTTCCACCTGGTTAACATGACGGGGGTCATGATCCGTGGCGCGGCCATGGTGAACGTGAACGTCAGCGGCGAGATCGAGAACCTGCGGGTCAACGGCGTCGACGTCGTACCCCTGGTGGAGGCCGAGCTAAACCGTCGCTACCCGGACCGCGACAAGATGTGTCCGACCGATGCCGACGGGTTCCGCGAAGCGTGGGACATCCTCGAGCGGCTCTGGCAGTGGACCGTCGAGCGGGCTCGTGCGATGGACCAGCGTTGCTGCACCAGCGGGCCGAGGGAGAGTGGTCCTTCATCGAGACGCTGCGCCATCTCGTCTTCGCGACGGACGCCTGGGTGAAGCGAGCGCTCCTGGGGGAGCCATCGCCCTGGGACCCACTGGACCTTCCCCACGACGACATGCCCCAGGAACCCACCATCCCACGCGACCGCGGCGCGCGGCCGTCGCTAGACGAGGTTCTCGCACTTCGCGCCGACCGCATGGCCACCGTGCGCCATGTGATCGCCGATCTCACCGACGAGAAGCTGGCCGGCATGACCGCACCAGTCATGGAGCCGGGCTACCCCGAGCAGGAGAGTTTCGCCGTGCTCCGGTGCATGCAGGTCATCCTCAGCGAGGAATGGGAGCATCGGCTGTACGCCGAACGGGACCTCGACCTGCTGGAGCCCCTTTCGACCTGACCGTCGGCGCTGTCTTCGCCCAAGACGACGGTGCCGCGCTTTCCCCATCCGTAGCAGAAGCGGGCGTTGCTGCCGTCCGGGACGTTAGGGCACCATGATCCTGGGGTGCCATCGCGAAGGTCTTAGGGCTCCGTCTCCTCATGGGTCCGGCGGGCTGTCGAGAGCGAGCTGCAACGCCCGGCCTGACCCGCTACGGATCAACCCCCTCGACTCGATCCGGCGGGCGGGATGCCGGTTCGAGGCCGAGCGCGGCCATCGCCGCGTCCGAAACGGTCACAGGAAACAAATTCCGCCGTGCTCTAGAGCATCCGGGCGCGGTTCGATGATCAAGGCATGTAGCTCCGTCACCAGTTGCCCGACGGCTCCCCCCTGCCGAGGGAACCGTCGATGGGCCACGAAGACGATCCCGCCATGCTGACGACCCGTCGTCGCCCACAGGCGGTCGAGCATCTGGAAGTCCTTGATGTTGAAGGTGACCAGGATGCGCTGCTCGGCCGTGGCCAGCTCCAGCACCCCCGGATCCGGGAGCGAGCGCAGCTCGGGTCTTTCCGCAATGCCGTAGACATCGTGGCCTCGGTCACGCAATCCGACGGCGATCCTGGGGCTGAACATCCCATCGAGCAGAAGCGGCCGACTCACGAAGTCATCAACGTGCGGTTCCCCTCGTACGCCGCGAGCCCCTCCGCCTCTGCCCTCTCCGCATCGTCAACGAAGGCGTCGACCTCGTCCGGATAGGCTGCCCGGTACGCCAGCGCGGTCCTGACCTGAGGCAGGCTCAACCCGCTGTTCTCGACAACCCGCTGCAACAGCGTCGGTTCGGGCAAACTCGGATCGGCCTCACGCGTCGACCGGATCTCACGGATGACCTCCCACACGTCCGGACCACCAACGAGCACCGCCCGCCGACCGGACGGCCCGTCTCGAAACAGCACCCCGGGATGCTCATCCATCCGCAGGCCCTCATCGACCAACCGCGCAGCAGTCGCAGACACCGACGTCCCAGGATGCCTACCCGAGTAGCTGGTGAGCCGCTCCAGCACCGTGGCATCAAACCGAACCGAACGTGGCGTCGTCATGACTACACTGTAGTTCAACTGCGGACCCGTGGCGTTGCTGAACCGACCGACCGCACCTGTCCGGCACGGCCACGACCGTTCATGCGGTGACTGCTACGCAACCAAGACCCAGCCCGAGATTCAGTGACGATTCGAAAGTCCATCACCGGGATGAGGCTCGAGTACCTCAAGACGGCCACCAACGACGGTTCATTGTGGCCGCCGGGCACAGACCACCGCGCCATCGACCCCTCCGCAGATCACCCGCAACCCAGGGGTGGGCCCGTTGACACCAGCAGCGCCAGCACTGGTGATGCCAAACACTGGCAAACGGCCATGGCCTGCTGGCCGGTGCACTGGTCCTCGCCGGGATCGGCGGCCCGGCGGTCGTCCCGACGCCGGGTGAGCTGGGACCGGCGGTCATCGCCGGTCACGTCCCACTGGAACGAGCAGCAAGGAGTCTTCGACGAGCTGGCCGACGTGGCGGTCGACGACGAGGTGACAGTCTAGCGCACGGACGGCGGCACGGCGGTCTTCCGCGTGACGCAAGTCGAGAGGTTCGCGAAGGACGAGTTCCCGACCGACGTGGTGTACGGCAGCATCGACCACGCCGGTCTGCGGCTGATCACCTGCGGTGGGCTCGATCAACAAAGCGGAACGTATGACGACAACATGATCGTCTTCGCAGACCTCGTCGGTGCCAGGACCCCTGACCGACGAGGTGCCGAGACACGCCACCGACTCGACGACTGCCCGCCTCGCCCAATTCGGTGAGGCGGGCCGGCGTCGTGCGTCGGGTCCGAGCTGTTGAGTGTCACGTGCGGTCGTTCCACCCTTCCGGGCGCTCGTCCTCCACAGGTGCTTCATAGCACCGCATCAACTCGCCGGATCAGCAGGGCACCGAGCACCGACCACGCGGCGAACATGACCACGAGGCACAGGTCGTGCCACGGGTCCGGCTCGATCGCGAGCGCAGCGAACGAGGCCACACCGGACACGACGAGCATCTCCCAGACCCCCTGGTGCTGGTGGCTGCCTGCGGAGTGAGAGCCCCCAGGTCACCGGTCCCACGGCCAGGAGGAGCATGCCGAGAATGAAGGCGATGAAGGTCGCCGCCCACGGCGCTCCGGTGGGTATCGCCGTGACGAGCGTCGAGGCCACGAACAGGGACAGCAGGCCGGCTCCTGCCACCGTCAGCGCGGCCCCCGCCTGGGCCGGCCTGGTTCTCCTGGCCGTCGTCCGGCGCAGACCGAGGACGGCTGCCAGGAGGAGCACGAATCCCGCCGTGGCTATAAGAAGCAACAGCGCGAACACCGGCATGTTCGTGACCGTGCCGTCGTCCCGCTGTGGGTTTAACAACCACTCGCCCTCCACGCCGATCGTCATCAAGACCCCTGCGGCGGCGGCCGCCTGACCAGTCGAAACGCGCTGAGACTCCATGGCGTCATCCCTTCTCCTCCGGCGGCTTCCGCCGGTGAGACGACGGGAGAAGAAGGAACCACGCGACCGCGTCCGCGCCAGGAGTGATGTTCGGGTCCGCCGCTCGGCGGATGGCACCCGGACACGATCCGCCGCAATGTGGATGTGTGCCTCCTGGCGGATCACTACCGTCAAGACATGTCACGTGCCCGGCTGTTGCAGCTCGTCGACCTCGTCGTGGTGCTCGCCCTGGCCGTCACGGCGCTCACCCAAGTCTGGACCCTGCCCAAAGAAGAACTCCAAGGCGGCCGCGCGGTGCACATGGTCCTCGTCATGGCGTTTACGCTGCCCCTGCTCCTGCGCAGGAGGTATGCCGTCGCGGGCTTCGTCACCGTGGTTGCTGCCGCCTGGCTCCAGTTCGAGCTCGGCGGGGGGCTCGGCCAGCCGTTCTTCGCCGTCGGGCTGGCGCTCTACTCGATCGGGGCGCACGCCTCGATGCCGCTAGCGTCGGTCGGCCCGGCCGCCGTCCTGGTACAGATCGCCCTGGTCGACGTACCCCGGCTCCGGGAGGGTGAGCCGGTGGACGACGTGGTGCCCGCGTGGTTCGTCCTGCTCGGAATCTGGGGTTTGGGACGCTGGGTGCGCCACCGTGCGTCGGAGTCCGCAGTGCTCACCGAACGCGCCGAAGCCGCCGTACGCGACCGGAGTGAGCAGACGGCCCGGGCGGTGGCGGAGGAGCGCGCCCGCATCGCCCGCGAACTGCACGACCTCGTCGCCCACAGCATGGGAGTGATCGTGATCCAGGCGCAGGGGGCGCAGCGGGCGCTCGACACCGCTCCGGAGCAGGCCAGGGCGGCCCTCGGGTCGATCGAGGGCACCGGACGGACCGGCCTGGAGGAAATGCGGCGCCTACTCGGCCTGCTCACCGCGGCACCAGGCCCGGAGGCAGGTGGGAGTAGCCACCCGCAGCCGACGCTCGCCGAGGTCCCGGACCTTGTCTCCCGCGTGCGCGACGCAGGCCTCCCCGTGGACCTGCAGGTGGAGGGTGACGTCCGGACGCTCTCGCCAGGAATCGAGCTCACCGGATTCCGTGTCGTGCAGGAGGCTGTGACCAACGCGTATAAGCACGCCGGGCTCGTC
>JBPCND010000167.1:0-5785 GCA_051001655.1 Nocardioides sp.
GGCCAGCCGTCGGCCGCCTGCCAGACCAGGTTCGGCAGCCACATCAGCAGTGCGAGCATGCCCCCGAGCCAGGGGTACGGCGTCCGCAGCTGCGGCCGGGTCTGCCGGACGACCGCGACGCCGACGAGCACACCGAGGAGCAGGAACACCACGGCGTGCTTGTTGTTGAGACCGATCCCGGCCAGCATCCCGGCCCCGAGCCACAGTCGTGGCCGGTCGTCGACGAGGGCGTGTCCCGCCACCAGCAGGATCGCCGTCCACACGAGCGTGTCGAACGTCGCCGTGGACAGCCGGTGCCCGAGTGTCAACGTCAGCGCCGACGCGGCCACGGTGACGGCAGTCAGCAGTTGGGCAGCGCGGCCTCCGCCGAGTAGCCGGGCGAACGCGGCCGAGAGGACGACGAGCGCAGACACCGCGAGCAGGCTCGGCAGCCGCAGGACGACCAGGCTCTGCGGCGCGACCATCTCGGCGAGCCGGGCCAGCAGCGGGGTGAACGAGGGCTGGTCCGGGTAGCCCGAGGCGAGGCGGCCACCCGCGGACACGAAATACAGCTCGTCGCGGTGCGGTCCGTATCTGTTCGCCATCAGCAGCAGCACGAGGGCCAGCCCGAGGACCACGACGGAGATCTCCCGCGTTGCCAGTGCAGCGCGGCCGGTGCCGGTCCGTCGGGTCACTTCGTCATCATGCCGCTCCGGCCTCTCGGACAGCACCCCGCGGCCACCCCGGGTGTGCCAGGGTGGCTGCCATGACGACGTACTCCCCGGAGATGGACGGCGAGGCGGACCCCGGTGAGGTGGTCTGGGCCTGGGTTCCCTACGAGGACGACCCCAGCCAGGGCAAGGACCGCCCGGTGCTCGTGCTCACCCGACAGGACAGCGTGCTGGGTTGCCTGTACATGACCAGCAAGGACCACGACAGGGACGCCGACGACGAGGCGCACAACGGCCGCTACTGGATGGACGTCGGCACCGGGGCATGGGACTCGCAGGGCCGCGAGAGCGAGATCAGGCTCGACCGCTTGCTCACCATCGCGGACTCGGAGGTACGCCGCGAGGGCGCCGCGATCGACCGGCCGATCTTCGACGCCGTCGTCGCTGCCGCCCGCGAGCACGGGACGCTCGGACCGGCCTGACCCGCGCGCTCGAGCCCGCTGACATCCGATCAGGTTCGGCGCGACCCCGGCGCTCAGGCCGTGTCAAGGGCCTTACGGATCCGGGTGTCGGAGACCGGGTACGCCGTGCCCCTCCCCTGCGCCCACAGGCTCACCCGGAGCTCCTCGAGCATCCACCGCACCCGGACCAGCGCCGCGCCGGGCATTCGGCCCTCGGGCAGCGCCTCGAGTCGGTGAAGATAGGCCTCCTGGAGACCGACGACCTGGTCCATGAGCTGCCGGTCGCGGTTGACCGACTCGGGCAGCTTCACGCGCCGGTCGACGACTCCCGCAAGGTAGCGCGGCAGGTGTCTGAGCTGGGCCACGCCGGCGTCCCCCACGAACCCGCGGTGCACGAGCCGGGTGACCTGAGCGCGCATGTCGGCCATCGCCGACAGCATCCTCATGTCGACCGAACCCGTCAGTGACCTGTCGACGTCGCGCCACGCGGCGAGGACCCGGACGACGTCGTACATCACCACCCTCGTCGCCTCGGTCAGCTCGCCGGCCACGGCTTTCGCCAGCGCCGAGAAGGCGGCCTCGTCCCAGACAGACCCGCCGTGCCGGTCGATCAGGTCGTCGACCGCAGCGGCAACGCAGTCCTCGAGGAGGTCCGCGACGGTGGGGTACGGCGAGCCCACGAGCGACAGCTTGTCGGCGGTCGAGAGGCCGTCGACGCTCGATCGTGCCGGGGACCCGGTCGCGAGCATCAGCCGTCGCCGCAGTCCGCGGCGGTGAGAGGGGTCCCGTTCAGCCTCGGAACCGAACACGTGCAGGCCGACGGTCCCGCCCTCGTCGACGAGCCCCGGGAAGCCCCGGACCGCGTGACCGGCCCGGGTCTGGGCGAAGGTCTGCTCGATCGAGCCGAAGGTCCACGCCGTCTGGCCGCTCGCGTCGAGACCCGACGCCGCCGCCGCCTCCTCCATGGCTGCCTGGAAGGTGGGCCGGAGCGGCTCCTTCAGCTTCTCCAGGTCCTTGCCCTCACCGACGACACCGCCTCGGTCGTCAACGACGCGGAACGTCGGCCGCAGGTGGTCGGGCACCTTGGCCCAGACCCACGCGTCCCGCGGCACGACCACGCCGTTGCGGCCGCGGAGGAACCGTTCGAGGGTGTCGAGCAGCGGCTCCTCCCCCGGTGACGTCGCCGCCAGGAACTCCCGGGCCACATTGGGTGCAGGCACGAAGTTCACCCGCAGCTGTTTCGGCAAGGACCGGATCAGCGCGGTCACCAGATCCGCCCGCAGCCCTGGCACCTGCCACGTGAAAGCGGTGGGGTCCACCTGGTAGAGGGTGTCCACAGGTACGTCGACCGTCACACCGTCCGACGCCGTGCCCGGCTCGAACTGGTAGGTCAGCGGCAGCGTGAGCTCCCCCTCGCGCCACAGGTCCGGATAGTCGTGCCCCAGCCGCTGGGTGAGCTCCGCCGCGTTGTCGTGCACGAGCATCTCCGGGTCGAAGGTGAGCAGATCCGGGTCCCGTTGCCTGGCCTGCTTCCACCACGAGTCGAAGTGCGCCCCGGACACCACGTCGACACCAACCCGGGCGTCGTAGAAGTCGAAGAGCGTGTGCTCGTCGACCACGATGTCGCGACGCCTGGCCCGGTGCTCCAGCTCCTCGGCCTCCTCGAGAAGGGCTCGGTTCTGCGCGAGGAACCGTTGTCGCGTCTCCCACTCGCCGTAGACCATTGCATGCCGGATGAACAGCTCGCGGGCCAGCGGCGTGTCAACCTTGCCGTAGGACACCAGCCGGTCGGCGACGAGCGGCACGCCGTACAACGTCACCCGCTCGTGGGCCATCACCGCCGCCCGCTTCTTGCTCCAGTGCGGCTCGGAGTAGGTCCGCTTCACCAGGTCCGCACCGACGTCCTCGGCCCACTCCGGCTTGATCGCGGCGTTCACCCGGCCCCAGAGCTTGGAGGTCTCGACCAGCTCGGCGCTCATCACGAGCTGCGGCTGCTTCCTGAAGAGCCCCGACCCCGGGAAGATCGAGAACCTCACATTGCGGGCGCCGAGGTAGTCACGTCGGTCGGGGTCGCGCAACCCGATGTGCGAGAGCAGGCCCGCAAGCAGCGACTGGTGGATCCCGTCGGCGTCGAGGTCGTCTGACAGCGCGTCGGCGGTCCGCCTGGTGTTCAGGTTGAGCTGCTTGGTCACCTGGCGCAGCTGGGACTCCAGCTCCTGCCACTCGCGGATGCGGAGGTAGTTCAGGTGCTCCGAGCGGCACATCCTGCGGAACGCGCTGGAGGACAGCTCCTTCTGTTGGGTGCGGACGTAGCGCCACAGGTTCAACAGGGTGAGGAAGTCGGAGGTCTCGTCCCTGAACCGGGCATGCTGCTGGTCGGCCAGGGTCCGTGCGTCGACCGGGCGCTCGCGGGGGTCCTGGATGGAGAGTGCGGCGGTGACGACCAGGACCTCCCGCAGGCAGCCGCGACGCCCGGCCTCCAGCACCATCCGGCCCAGCCGCGGGTCGATCGGCAGGGCGACGAGTGCTCGCCCGATCTCCGTAAGCCGGTTCTCCCTTGTCGCTATCGCTCCCTGCTGACTTGTCGCTATCGCTCCGAGCTCCTCGAGAAGCTGGACCCCAGCCTTGACGTTCCGGTGGTCCGGGGGGTCGACGAACGGGAAGCGGGCCACGTTGCCGAGGCCGAGCGCGGTCATCTGCAGGATCACCGAGGCCAGATTGGTGCGGATGATCTCCGGCTCGGTGAACTCAGGACGGGAGTCGAAGTCCTCCTGGGAGTACAACCGGATGCAGATCCCAGCCTCCATGCGACCGCACCGGCCGGCCCGCTGGTTGGCCGAGGCTTGACTGATCGGCTCGATCGGAAGCCGCTGCACCTTGGTGCGGTAGGAGTACCGAGAGATCCGGGCGTAGCCGGCGTCGACGACGTACCGGATACCCGGCACCGTCAACGACGTCTCCGCCACGTTCGTGGAGAGAACCACGCGGCGCCCGGTGTGCCGCTCGAAGACCCTGTGCTGCTCGGCCGCCGAGAGCCGCGAGAACAGCGGCACCACCTCGTACCCCCGAATGCCCGAGCCGGTGCGCTCCGTCGCCGAGCCCGTCGAGACCTGCCCCAGGACGTCAGCGGTGTCCCTGATCTCCCGTTCCCCCGGCAGGAAGACAAGGATGTCGCCGGGACCTTGCGCGACCAGCTCCTGGACGGCTTCGACGATCGCCTCCGTCTGGTCCTTGACCAGTCGCTCACCCTCCTCGTCGACCGAGCCGTCGACCGAGCCGTCGACCGAGCCGTCCGAAGCGTCCTCGGCGAGGGGCCAATACCGGATCTCGACGGGATAGGTCCGACCCGACACCTCGACGATCGGCGCGGGCGTCCCATCGGGTTGCGCGAAATGCTCGGCGAACCGCTGCGGGTCGATCGTCGCTGAGGTGATGATCACCTTGAGATCGGGCCGCCTCGACAGCAGCTGCTTGAGGTAGCCGATGATGAAGTCGATGTTGAGGCTGCGCTCATGCGCCTCGTCGATGATCAAGGTGTCGTACGCCGAGAGCAACCGATCGTGCTGGAGCTCGGCCAGCAGGATGCCGTCGGTCATCAGCTTCAGCAGGGTGCTCCGGCTGGAGCGGTCAGTGAACCGGACCTGATAGCCCACCACGCTGCCCGGCTCGCCGAGTGGCGTCCCCAGCTCCTCCGAGATCCGCTCCGCCACGCTGCGTGCGGCGATCCGGCGTGGTTGGGTGTGGCCGATCATCCCCTGCACGCCTCGGCCCAGCTCGAGACAGATCTTCGGCAGCTGGGTGGTCTTGCCGGACCCGGTCTCGCCGGCGACGATCACCACCTGGTGCTTGCGGATCGCCTCGGCCAGGTCGTCGCGGCGCTGACTGACCGGCAGCTCTTCGGGGTAGCGGATCGCAGGGACCGTTGCCCGGCGAGCCTCCACCTGCTCGGGGCTGAAGCGCGGTCGACCCTGCTGCTCGTGTGGCCGCTTTGACCGCCGTCGCCGCCTGTTCCCGGACCCACCGGGCCGGCGTACGCCCTCGCGGTTCTGATGGTTGGCCTCGGTCATGACCTCCCGAGTCTACGGAGACCACCGACCGGCCGAGGGGGTCACCCGCCAGGTTTGGATTGTCCGGCGCAGGGCACAACCCCTCCCGGAAGGGAGTAAACAACATGGGATTAATTCTGTGGCTCATCGCCGTCGCCCTGGTCATCTGGGGCATCATCACCCTGGTCCGAGGTGGTGTCCTGATGGGCATCGTCCTCATCGTCCTCGGCCTCATCGTCGGTCCTGGCGGTTACAGCATCTTTCAATCCAGGTAGCTGAGGCACCAGCTTTGCGACGACCGGCTGGACCTGCTCACCCCGTGAGCGGATCCAGCCGGTCGTGCTGTGCGGAAAAGTTTTACCTGCGGCCAACTCGCTCCCGACGGTTGTTCTCCCCAGGAAACACACGACAGGTGTTCCCGCTCGGGGCGGCTAGGCCGTACGGTGTGGATGCACACGTCACCCGGGGGGGTCGATGAACCGTTTCTTCTCCCTCCGCGCCAATGCGGAGGTTCCTACCAGTGCGCCCACCGGCCGAGGCCGTCGGCTGCCCGCTCAGCGGGAGTCGGTGGCTTGCGAGAGCTATGAACCGGGCCATCAGATGCACTACATCCAGCAAGGTCAGGCAC
>JBPCND010000168.1:0-5756 GCA_051001655.1 Nocardioides sp.
GTTCCACAGCCTCGGTCTCGACGACGTCCTCGGCACCACCCACCTCTCCAGGACGACCTGACCCCGATTCGTCTGCGGTCCGCATTCGCAGAATCCCCCATAAACCGCAGACGAATCGGGATGGAGCAGGGAGAATCGGCCGGGTGAACGCGCCGCTCGTCGAGGTCAGCGCCCTGTGGGTCCGGTTCGGTCCGGTCGATGCCGTGCGTGGCATCGACTTCTCGGTCCCCGCCGGGAGCGCCACCGCCCTGCTCGGACGCAACGGCGCCGGCAAGTCCACGACGATGCGCGTCCTCGCCGGAGTGATCCCGCCGACGGCCGGCATGGTCAGCGTCGACGGCCTCGACATCCGCAAGGACACCCTCGGCGTCAAGCGGATCACCGGCTACTGCCCGGACGTCGGCGGACTCGTCCCGCGGGCGACCCCCTGGGAGCACCTCCAGCTATCCGCCCGGCTCCGCCGCCTGCCCGACGGCTGGGAGGAGCGGGCCCGTGACCTGCTCGAGCGCTTCGACCTCGGAGCCGCGGCCCACCGGGTCACCGCCGGTTTCAGCCACGGCATGGGCCGCCGGATGTCGGTGATCCTCGCCGCGTTCCACGAGCCGAAGGTGCTGCTGCTCGACGAGCCCTTCGACGGCGTCGACCCGCTCGGCGTCGAGGCCACCATGGAGGTGATCGCCGATGCGCGTGCCCGCGGCAGCGCGGTCCTGGTCTCCACCCATCTGCGTGAGCTCGCGGTCGACGCCTGCCAGGATGCGATCGTGCTGCGCGGCGGATCGGCCGTGGCCGCCGTACCCGCCTCAGAGATGACCGGGGAGGTGGGTGCCGGTGTCTACCGCGCTCTCCTCGACTGAGTCCGGCACCAGCTCACCGCGGCTGACCCGGTCGCAGCGTGCCCTGCGCGCCGTGAGCGACGTGGGCCCCTTGCTGCGCTTCCGCGCCTCCGGTGCCCGGTACCGCTCGCGCAGCGCGGTCAAGCTCGGCCTCGGCTTCATCCTGACCGTGACGCTGCTCGTGGCGTGGCTGCCCGGCTACCTGCCTGCCGGTGACGACCGGCGCTCCGACGTGCTGCTGCTCTTGCCGCCCGGTTACATCGGCGTGCTCGTCATCGCAATTGTGTCCGCGGCTGCGTCCGGTGGTGGTCGTGAGCTGCTGCCGCGCGAGCAGGCCGTGGCGTTCCCGGTCAGCCCGACCACCGACCACCTCGGCGCCCTGCTGATGGCGCCGCTCAACATCGCCTGGCTCATGCAGTCCTGGACCCTGATCGGGGCGACGGCGTACGTCGTCGAGGCGAAGTGGCAGCTTGTCCTGGCTCAGGTCCCGGTGCTGCTGTGGCTGGCCGCGGCCACCGCCCTGGCTCAGGTGGTGGCCTGGGCCATCGAGTGGCTCCGTCGTGGGCCGCAGGGCATCAACACCGTGCGGCTGCTCGTCGTGGCGGTCGGGGCCACGATGGCCGCGCTGATCGCGACGGACAACCTGGTCCCGCTGCTCGACCGCAGCCCGACGATCCGGATCACCTTCGGCGTGCTTTACGGCGCCGACGGCCAGGTCTGGCCGTGGTTCAAGGTCGCGCTTGCACTCGTCGTGATCACCGTCGTGGCCGTGACGGTGGGCGCCTGGCTGGCAGGGGCCGTCGTACGGCGTCCCGCCCGCGACGAGCTGCGTGAGGAGTCGTCGTCGCGTCAGCCCCGGCCGCACCCCGCCTCAGACCTGATGGCGCTGGTCCGCACCGACCGGGTCGGCATCTGGAGGTCGGTGCCGCTGCGTCGTGGCCTGATCGTCCTGGCGCTGCTGCCCGGTCTGGTCGCACTGGCCGGTGGCCTCGAGTGGTCGATGCTGAGCATCCTTCCCGGTCTGGTGGCCTCTGGTGGTGCGCTGCTGTTCGGCGTGAACTCATGGTGCCTCGACGGTCGGGGAGCCCTGTGGCGCGACAGCCTCCCGGTCGCTCCGCGAATGGCCTTTGTCTCCCGGGTGGTCGTCCTGGTCGAGGTGCTGCTGTTCGCCACCGGTCTCACCATGTTGCTCGCCACGTTGCGCGCTGGTGTCCCCACGGCCGCGCAGCTCGTCGGCGTGCCCTTCTGCGCCCTCGTCGTCACCGTCCAGGTGGTCGCGACCTCGCGGCGCTGGTCGGTGAAACGCCCGTTCTCCGTCGACCTGCGGAGCGCCCGAGCCACCCCGGCGCCACCGGTGGTGATGGTCGGCTACTCCGCGCGACTCGCGCTGACGACCACGCTCACCGGAATGCTGTTCGGGGCGGCCACGTTCGCGTCGTGGCAGTGGTCGGTGCTGCTCGCGCTGCCGTTCCTGCTGTTCTCGACCGCCAAGCTTATCGGCACCGCGGCTGAGTGGGCGGACCCGTCAACCAGGTCGATGGTGGTCGCCACCGTCGCCAGCTAGTGTGTTGACCACGGACGTGGTGCCGCCCCGTTGAGTGGTCACGAACTGCAGATGGATCGCCCCGGAATGGCAGTTCATGACCAGTTCCGCCATGCACGTTCGGGTCAGGGAGTTGCGCACTTCATCATCGGCTCGGTGGCCAGCTGGGACGCGGCGTCCTGCTTGCCACTGAACATCAGTGTGAACATCTCGCGCAGCACGTCCTCGGAGAGGGCATCCTCGAGGCACTGCTGGGTCTTCTCGTCGACGTTGCCTGACGCGTTGAACGCCTCCGACATCATCTTCGAGACGTCCGTGCAGTCGAACAGCGTGCTGGCCGCCGACTCGGCGTCCTGGCTCGACATCTTGACGTTGGCGAGGTCGTCGGCGCTCGTGAGGTCCTCGGTGAGGAAGCCGTACTCCTGGAGCTGCTCGGTGCCGATCCCGGCGACGAAGCTGTCGCCGATGCAGTCGGCCTCCTCGCGGCCCATGGTGAAGACGCCGCTAGCCCCCTGAGCGTCCTGGCCCTCCATGATCGAGTCGGAGATCGACTTCGCGGCGACCTGGTCGTCGGCGTCGGCAGCGTCAGCTTCGGTGCCTGCGTCGGATCCGTTTCCTCCGCATCCCGCGAGGGTGAGGAGGAGTGCGGACAGCGCGGCTACTGCAAACTTCTTCATTCGTCCACCCTAGACGCCCGACCCTGACCCAGACCCAGTGACTGAACCCTGACCCCTGGCCCCTGGAGCCTCTCGCGCGTCCTCGGCACCTGTGCTGGTGATCCGCGAGCTTAAGCCCGTGTGACCAGAGCCGGCGTCCGTGTTCTGCGCGATGAGGGCTGCCCTCTGTTTGGGCGGGCCCTGTGTACCGGTTGTGGATTCCGCTGGGGATTCGCCGCTGAGCTACTTGCCACTTCCGCGAGTGCGCGAGCGGATGGGATAGTCGACCGCATGACTGGGCGCGTGGTGCACTTCGAGATTCCATTCGACGACGGAGATCGGGCCAGGTCCTTCTACGCCGAGGCGTTCGGCTGGGGGGTGGCGCAGCTGGCGGAGATGGACTACACGACCGTGACCACCGGGCCCGCAGGCGAGTCCGGTCCGCCGACGGAGCCGGGATACGTCAACGGCGGTCTCGCCCAGCGTGATGCCTCGCTCAGTGCGCCCACCGTCGTCATCGACGTCGAGGACATCGACGAGACGTTGGCGAAGATCGAGGGGCTCGGTGGGTCGACGGTGCTCGGCCGGACCGCTGTCGGCGAGATGGGCTTCTCGGCGTACTTCACCGACTCCGAAGGCAACGTCATCGGGCTCTGGCAGTCCACCTGACCCCCACCCCGTCGAGTCGGCGCGTCTGCACGCGGTGGATTCAAGCGCGCCGGCCCCGTCGAGTCGGCGCGTCTGCACGCCTGACCGATGATTTCCGCTCGGCCCCTGGGTCGTCATGGCTGACCGGACCCGACCAGGAGGACAGATGAGCACACACGGCAACGGCAAGGTCGTCGCAGGCATCACCACGTCGGTCGACGGCTACTACGTCGGTCCGGACGACGGACCCGGCTGTGGATTGGGTGTCGGGGGAGAGCGGTTGCACTACTGGGTCTTCGGCGGCCCGTGGACCTATGACGGAGAGCGGGCCGCGGGCTCGGCCGCCGGTGAGGACGCCAGATTCCTCGAGGAGTCCATGGACGCGTGTGGAGCCGTCGTCTGCGGGCGGGGCACCTTCGAGGCCGCCGGCGCCTGGGGTGGCACCAACCCGTGGGCGACTCCGCTCTTCGTGGTCACCCACCGGGTCCAGGACCAGCCTGCTCCGGCGACCGGCTTCGACTTCGTCCCCGATCTGGACACCGCGATCGTCCGCGGGCACGAGGCGGCGGGAGGCAAGGAGGTCAACATCAGGGTCGGCGGCGAGCTCATCCGACAGGCGCTTGCGGCCGGAGTCGTCGACGAGGTGGTGATCACGACCGCACCAGTGGTCCTCGGCCGCGGCAAACGGCTCTTCGACGGGTTCGATCACGACCTCGACCTTGACAAGCTGACCGCGTGGAGCTCGCCGCTGGCCACCCACGTCCGGTACGCCGTCGCTTCCGCGTGACTTCCGTCCCCTCCGTCAGCCACCCCGCGTGGACGCGGATCTCGCTCCGGCCAGGCCGAAGAAGCTGGTCACCCCTCCAGCCGCGAGCAGCATGGTGCAGGCGACCATCGCCTCGACGTAGCCGGGGCCGAACACCTCGGGTCGTTGGTAGTCCGCGCCGCCCAACCCGACCACAGCCGGGAGCGCCGCGACCGCCAGCAGCGAGCCGGTGCGGGCCACCGCGTTGTTGATCCCGCTGGCCACTCCCGCGAAGCGGTCAGGTGCCGCTGCCATCACACTCGTCGTCAGCGGGGCGACCAAAGCGACCAGGCCGAGGGAGAACAGGAACAAGCCCGGCAGCACGCCGGTGAGATAGCCACTGTCCGGGTCGATCCCCACCAGCAGCAACGTGCCTGCGGCAGCTAGGAGCGGGCCGGCAGACATCTGGAGCCTTGGCCCGATCCGGTCCGACAGCGCCCCTGACCTCGGCGACAGGGCGAGCAGGACAACGGTCATCGGCAAGGTAGCGAGCCCGGCCTGCAGGGGCGTGTAACCCAGGATCACCTGGAGCTGCAGCACGAGGAAGAACGAGACCGCCGCTAGAGCGCCGTAGACCAGCAGCGTCATCGCGTTCGCCACGCTGAACACCCGGGAGCCGAACAGGTGCAGCGGCATCACCGGATGCGCCGTGCGATGCTCCACCACCACGAACGCCGCCAGGGCCGCGAGCCCGAGGATCCCCAGAGGTACGGCGGCCGCCGACTCGTTCTCGATCAGCGCGAACGTCACGCCGCCGAGCCCGAGCACCGCCAGCACCGACCCGGTGATGTCGTGGCCTCGCGTGGCAGCCGGGTCACGACTCTCCGGCACGTGCCGCAAGCCGATCACCACGATGAGGATCGCGACCGGCACGTTGAACCAGAAGATCCATCGCCAGGTCGCGACATCGACGACCCAGCCACCGAGGGGTGGGCCGATGGCGGCTGCGATGCCGCCCAGCCCGGCCCACTGCCCGATCATCACCCCACGCTCGGTCGGGGCAAACGACCCCTGGATGATCGACAGGCTGCCGGGGGTCAGCAGGGCGCCGCCCACGCCCTGCACCAGTCGCGCCACGATGAGCTGCTCAGGGTTCCGGGCCAGGGCACACAGCAAAGACGCCAGCCCGAACCAGATGACGCCGACGAGGAAGATCCGCCTCCGGCCGAACCTATCGCCCAGCGCGCCCGCCACCAGGATCAGGGAGGCCAAGGTCAGGAGGTAGGCATTCACTACCCACTGCAGCTGCGGCACGGAGGCATCGAGATCCT
>JBPCND010000169.1:0-5464 GCA_051001655.1 Nocardioides sp.
GTGGCGGCAGCCGGCGCACCTGTCCGCGGCGACCGACGCGGCCAGCAGCATCCCCGTCATCCCGACCGTGACGCCGTCCGTGCGGTCGGCGGTCTCATGGATCGCGACGACTGGGGCCGGTGCGGACAGCGCAGCCGTCAGCCGGGTTGCGGGGTGGTGGCCGACCGTGACGGCGTGCATCGCGAGGACCCCGACGCCGACCGCCAGCACAACGAACGGACGTAGCCGACCCCGCCCACAGGACAGCGCAACGCGAAGTTGCGCCGCGCCACCCGCAGTCGTCATGCCCCTAGCCTCGCATCTGTTCCCGCCGGACCCCAGCCGGACCCCCCGAACTTGGTTTGGACTGGGTCGGAGGCTCTCGCGTGGCGGGACCATCCCGGTCAGTCGGAGCCGAACGGCACTGGTGCCTGGCGCATCGCCGGTTGACCGCAAGCACCTGGTCATCTGGCGTTCACGCCGACATGCCGCGGCAGACACCGGCCCGGGCCAAGGTGGATGAGGCGTCAGCTGCCCAGCGACAAGGAGCCAGCACGAGTGTGATCTCCATCCGTGGTGTGCCGACAATCCCCCGTGGCAAGTTCGGCGGCGGGTCGGAGGTGAGCGCCGGAGACCTCGAGCACATCGTGTTCACGGCGCCTCTGAGCGCCGCCGTGAAGACCGAGCTCGCCGCCAGTCTGGACGTCGAGCGCGTCGGCCCGAGCCACCCACTGGTCCGCGCTGGTGGAACTGTTTACGCCTTGGGGATACTGCTGTCCGGGACCGCAGCGTTGCGCGTGGACGGAGCGCTCCAGCGTCGGCTCGGTCCGGGCGACTGGTTTGGCGAGCTGGGGGCCCTCCCCCGTCCCGACCAGCCCCTGGCCATCCTCATCACCGAGTCCGTGGTGACGGCGTACGTGATGGAGACCAGCAGCCTGCGCTCGCTGATGCGCCGGGTGCCCGAGGTCGTGGACATCCTCCGCACGCGGATGGCACAGCTGTCCACGTCGGCGGGCTGACGGCCAGCCAGGCACCCGGTCAGGGCTGTTCGGCCGGCGCCGGAGTCAGCGCGGCTGGCTGCGGTGCGACCAGGCGGTAGCCGTGACCGCGAACGCTGAGGATGATGCTCGGCGGGTCGTCGGCGTCACCGAGGCGCTTCCGTAGTCGCATCGTCGTGACGGCGACGGTCTTGGTGGACCTCGTGGAAAGCCGCTCGGCACCCCAGACGGCGTCCCGGAGCTCGTCAAGGCTGACCGCCCGGTCGGAGTGCCGGGCCAGGTAAATCAGCACTTCCAGCTCACGGGCCGGCATCGGGATGCGCCGGCCATCAAGGGTGACTGCGTAGGAGAGCGGGTCGATGACGAGGGCTCCGCCGCGGTGACGGCTTGACGCACCTGACCGGGATCGTAGGGTCGCGGTAGGACGCGGGACGCTCCGGCCGTCAGCGCCCGTGCTGCGAGGTCGCCGTCGCCTTCCCCAACTCCCAACAAGACCGGAATCCGACCGACCTGACTCAGCGTGGCAACGAATGCGGCCGCGTCCAGGACGGGCAACCTGGCCGTGAGCACGACGATGTCGGCTTGCCGGCGGCCCACCTCCAGAAGGGCGAGCGCACCATCGGCGCACTCGACGAGCTCGACATCGAGACCCTCGAGCGCCACGCGGATGGCGGCCGCCCCGGCCGCATCAGGTTCGCAGACGACGACCACGACCGGTTGCTCGCCGAGGCGGTCCTGGGCCAGGCGGACAGCCGGCAGCTGTCGCATGCCGCTGTCCGGCTCGCCGGTGCCGTGCAGGGTGCCCGTTCTCGCGCCGGCGCTGTCGCCGGCGTGGCTCACCCGAACCGGCCGGTGATGTAGTCCTCGGTGCGCTTGTCCGACGGGCGGGAGAACAGGGTGCTGGTCTGGTCGAACTCGACCAGGCGCCCGTGCCGTTCACCGTGCTCGTCGACATCGGCGGTGAAGAACGCGGTCCGGTCGGAGACCCGGGCCGCCTGCTGCATGTTGTGGGTGACGATCACGATGGTGAAGTCGCGGGTGAGCTGCTGCATCAAGTCCTCGATCTTCGCGGTCGCGATCGGGTCCAACGCCGAGCACGGCTCGTCCATCAGGATGACCTCCGGCTTGACCGAAATGGTGCGTGCGATACACAGCCGTTGCTGCTGACCGCCGGAGAGCGCCAGCGCGCTGTCCTTGAGCTTGTCCTTGACCTCGTCCCACAAGGCGGCGCCAGTGAGGGCTTCCTCCACCACGTCGTCCATGTTGGCGACCTTCATGCCATTGACCTTCGGCCCGTAGGCGACGTTGTCGTAGATCGACTTGGGGAAGGGGTTCGGCTTCTGGAACACCATGCCGATGCGGCGGCGGACCTCGATGGGGTCGACGTGGTCGGCGTACAGGTCTTCGTCGTGGTAGCTGATACGGCCCTCGACGCGGGCGGACGGGATGAGGTCGTTCATCCGGTTGAAGCAGCGCAGCACGGTGGACTTTCCGCAGCCACTGGGACCGATGAGGGCGGTGATCTCCTTGTGGCCGACCCGCATGCTGACGTCGCGGACGGCCTGGTAGGCGCCGTAGAACACCTGCAGGTTCTCCACCTCGAAGACCGGGTACATCGACTCGCCGGGCCGCGCCCGCCGGCTGGTCGTGTCGTCGTCGCGGCGGTCGAGCTGCGGCTGGTCGCCGAGGCTGGGCTGAGTCATCGCGGAGGCTCTCATCAGGGTCGGGTCCGGCAAGGGCAGTCCGGGTCGGCTGGTCGGCTCATCGTGCACTGCGGGGCGGTCCTGGCCTCGGCGTACGTGCGGTGCGTTGGTCACATGCGCCTCTGATACTTGTTCCGGAGCCAGATCGCGACAGAGTTCATTGCCAGCAGGATGACCAGCAGCACGACGATGGACGCGGCGGCGAGGACCTTGAACTCCTCGCGGGACTGGCTGATCCAGTTGAAGATCTGGATGGGCAGAACCGTGAACGGGCTCTCGACGCCGGTCGGGTTGAACGTGATGAAGGTGAGTCCGCCGAGCAGCAGCAGCGGCGCGGCCTCCCCGATGGCGCGGGACAGCGCGAGGATGGAGCCGGTCGCCATCCCAGGGATGGACGCCGGCAGTACCTGGCGCTGCACCGTCTGCCAATTGGTCGCGCCGAGCGCGTAGGACCCGTCCCGGATGCTGTTCGGCACCGCGCGGATGGCTTCGCGGGAGGAGATGATGACGATGGGCAGCACCAGCAGCGACAGCGTCAGCGACGCGGTGAGCACGGTCTGCCCGAAGCCGAGGCCGCGGGAGATCACGCCGAGCCCGAGGATGCCGTACACGATGGACGGGACGGCGGCGAGGTTCTGGATATTGACCTCGATCAGCCGGTTGTACCAGCGGTCCCGGTCTGCGTACTCCTCCAGGTAGATGGCAGCCATGATGCCCGTCGGGAGGCTGTACAGAGCGGTGAACGCGATCACCCACAGGGTGCCCATGATGGCCGACTGGGCGCCGGCGTTCTCGGGGGCCCGGATGGAGGGGAAGTTGCGCCACAGCCGGGAGTCCAGCCGCGGCCAGCCCTGCTGGACGACGAACACGATGAGCACTGCGAGAAACGCGACCGCGATGGCGAGGCTGGCCAGAAGCGCGAGACGGAACGCCACCTCGCGGGCCGGGCGACGGCCGCCGACCAGGCGCGGGGGTGCCGGTTCGCGCGGAACGGTGGGGAGGTCGGTCAGGGTCGCGCTCACTCGTACACCTCCCGGAACCTGCGGACCAGCCGGATGCTGAGCATGTTCATGACAAAGGTCAGTAGGAACAGGAGTGAGCCGACCGCGAAGATCGTCTTATAGCCGACGCTGCCGGTCGGCTGGTCCCCGATGCCGGCAGCGGCGATGAACGCCGTCATGGTCTGCATGCCTTCGAGGGGGTTGACCGACAGGTTGGGCCGGCCCCCGGCGGCGATGGCGACGATCATGGTCTCGCCGAGTGCGCGGGAGATGCCCAGGACGAATGCGGCGACGATGCCGGACAGGGCGGCCGGTACGACGATGCGCTGAGCAACCTGCATCCGCGAGCTGCCCAGGGCGTACCCGCCGTCGCGCAGCCCATGCGGAACGGCGCTCATCGCGTCCTCAGACAACGACGCGATGGTCGGGATGATCATGATTCCCATGACGACGCCGGCGGAGAGCGCGTTGAAGACCTCGGGGCCGTCGCCGGAGCCTGGCCAGATGGCCCGCAGGGCGGGGGTGACCGCCGTGAGGGCGAAGAATCCGTACACGACGGTCGGGATGCCGGCGAGGACCTCGAGTAGCGGCTTGAGGACACGCCGCGAGCTCGCCTTGGCGTACTCAGACAGGTAGACCGCGGCACCCAGGCCGAGGGGCACCGCCACGGCGAGTGCGATGACGGTTACGACCAGAGTGGCACCCACCAGTGGCAGGACGCCGAAGTGTGGATCCGAGAACAGCGGCGCCCAGTTCGTGCCGGTGAGGAAGTCGACGATGCTCACCGAGCCGAAAAACTCGATGGTCGGTTCGGCCAGCGCGAAGATGATGCCCAACGTTGTGGCGACCGAGATGAGCGCGGCGAGGAAGAGCAGCGCCTGGATGATGCGTTCGCCGTGCCGTGACCGCGACCGGCCGAGGGTTCCCGGGGCGGCCCCCCCTCGGCGGTTCGACGGCCCCGTGGTGGCTACGGTCACCCGCCGACCTGGGACTTGAGCTTGTCCAGCGCCGCCTGCAGGTTGGACTCCTGCTGGTCGTTGAGCGGGATGAACTTGGACTCCTCTGCGACCTGCTTGTTCTGCTCGACGTAGTACTCGACGAACGCGACGACCTCGGGCCGCTTCATCGCATCGGTCTTCGGATAGATGAACAGCGGTCGCCCCAGCGGGGTGTAGGTGCCGTCCTGAACGGTCTCGACGCCGGGTCCGACGCATCCCGAGCCACTGTCGACCTCGAGCGCCTTGAGCTCGTCCTGGTTCTCCTCGAAGTAGGAGTACCCGAAGGAGCCGAGGCCGCCCTGGGAGCCGGCGACGCCCTGCACGAGGACGTTGTCGTCCTCGGAGGGGGTGTAATCGGTGCGACTGGCTCCTTCTTCACCGTTGATGACACCGGTGAAGAAGTCGAAGGTCCCGGAGTCGGTGCCCGGCCCGAACAGGTCGATCTTGTCGTTCGGGAACTTGGGGTCGACCTGGTTCCAGGTCTTCACCTTGGAGCCCGGCTCCCAGATGGCCTTGAGCTGGTCTGTGGTGATGCAGTCGATGAAGTCGTTGTCCTTGTTGACGACGACGGACAGGGCGTCGTTGGCGACGGTGAACGACTCGAACGTGATGCCCTTGTCGTCACAGAGCGCCTTCTCCTCATCCTTGATGGGACGCGACGCATCGGAGATGTCGGTCTCGGCGTTGCAGAACTTCTCGAAGCCCCCACCGGTGCCCGACGTCCCCACCGTCACCTGCACCCCAGGGTTGTCCGCCCGGAACAGCTCAGCCGCCGCCTCGCTCAG
>JBPCND010000170.1:0-6096 GCA_051001655.1 Nocardioides sp.
GACGTCTGGCTGGACTCCTACGACGCCGCCAACGGCGGCGGCATAAATGGTCCACGTCCGAGCGACAACCTGTTCCTGGTGGCTCCCTGCCGGTAGCGCACAGGACGACGAGCGCTTCCCCGCCTGATGTGTGGAAGCGCTCGTCGTCCGCCCGGCCGGCAAGTCTCAGCCGCGGGCCAGCCCACTCACAGCGTGTGCACAGCCACGCGCGGCACCGTCAACCTCGTCGAGATCTACCCACCTACCTCGGGAGGGACGATGACGTGAAGCTGTCCACACTGAACTGGAAGGAGGGCGCCGCAGGCCGGACCCCTCCTTGTACTGGTACTCGAACTGCTTCCCGAACGGCCGGAACTGCGAGCACGGCGAGGGTGGTGTCCTGCTTCGCTGTGGTGCCCGCACCTTGGAGCGCGGTCCTGGCCCGAATGGCTTTCAGGGCGGCCTGCTGCGCGGTCGTCTGCCTGCGCCGGGCCACGCTCACCTCCTTGGAGTTCAGCGCCCGCGACCGGATCTTGTCGCGGGCGCGTTCGTCTGCGGCTGCGAAGTTGTCGAACCCCGCATCCCGTGCGTACCGCTGGAGGACGGCAACCTGGATCTGCCGCATGCTGGACTCAGCCTCGGCCTGCTCGGCTACCGCGACCTGCGCGTTGTCCTGCGCCTCGGTGAACCGGCGGTTGAGGTCCGCTCGGACCTCCGGTGCCCGCCGGTCCCGCTCGGCCCGCACATCGCGGCCGGTGGCGGTCAGCAACGCGACGTGCGCGAGCACAACGTCGCCGGGCCCGTTGTCGTTCACCAGGTCGTTGTGCCACCCGGTGGTCTGCTTGACCTCCGGCACCTCACCGGCTGCCAGCTTCGCCAGGTCCAGGCCGGTGTAGGACGCGACGGCCTTCTTCACCTGCCCGAGCTGGTCGTTGGCTGGTAGCACCCGGCGGTACGCCGCGATCCGGGTGTTCAGGTCCACCCCGCCGCCGTCGGGCAGTGCGGTGGCCGGGGCCGCCTCGGCGGGTGGGGTGATGAAGCCGTTGCGGGCGGCCCGCAGGCTTGCGGCGACCGCGGTGAGGTCCCGCCGCGGGGGATCGTTCCACCACTGCTCGGTCAGGACGTCACGTACCTGCTCGGGGCCGTACTCCTCGCCCATGAAGTCCGCGTAGTCCGCGAGCCCGTCGACCATGCTGGCGATGATGTCGGTCGCCAGCGCATCGTCCACGGCGGTAGCTGACTGCTGCCTCTCGTACGGTCGGGCAGCGGCGGGCGGCTACCGGCCGGGGTCGGCGGGGCCGCGGCCGGGTTCGCGGCGATGGAGTCGGTCGGGGCCCCGCCGTCGGGTCGGGCGGTGACGGTGATCTGCGTGCGGAGCAGCACCACCCGCGTGCCGTCGGACCGTTCGACCTCGATCCGGTTGTTCCCCAGGTTCGTCAGGACGGTCCCCCGGCCGCCGCCGAGGATCGACACGACCGCCCCGGTCTCGATGAACCGGCCGCGGCGGTCACGGGGGTGATCGAGCGGGTCGAACCGTGGCCGGCGGGTCTTCACCTCGACGGTGACCCCGCTGCGATGGATCATCGTCATGGGCGGACACGATGCCAGCGCACGGTGCCTAGCGTCGTCGGGTCAGTACACGACCGACGGGTCGCTGGGCGGCATGATCTGCGGCGGGTCACCGGTGACCGACGTGACCTGCGTGCGGGTGTGCAGCGCCGCGAGGATGCCTTCGGGGGTGCCCGTGTCGGCGATCACGAACGGGCCTGTCGGAGACAACGCGACGGACTCGCCGTTGACCAGGTCGAGCAGGGTGCGGGCGCGGCCGGTGGCCGTCACCTCACCGTTGTCTGCGACGCGGACCGCGTAGGACACGCTGTTGATGTAGCCGCGTACCTCGAACATGGCTGCCTGCCCTTCGCTTGTCGGCTGGTTTGGTTCCAACCCCATCGTACCGCATTGTACCGCCGTTTAGCGAGTCGTCAGAGGAGGGCGAGGACGCCGAGCAGCCACGCCTCCAGCTCGTCGTCCAGGTACGCCGACCCGCCCAACGCCGACTCGATCGCGGTGGTCAGCACCTCGTGGCCGTCCCGCCCGTCCACACCACCGGGTAGGCCCGGCCGGTGTAGGGGTGGACGAACTCGTCGGCGTACCCGTACTCGTTGCCGGAGCCGGTGCCGGTGCCGACCTGCTGCTCCCGTTCCCGGTCCCCGATTTCCCCGGTGGACGTGCGGGACCACAGGTACGCCTCCTGCGCGGCCCGCAGGCCAGGCAGCCGGTTCTCCATGCCGTGACCCAGCTCGTGCACGGCGACGTACCCGAACTCCGTGCCCCCCGCCAGGTGCTCGGTGCGGTGGCTGCTCAGCGTCATGATCGGCTGGCCGGCGGTGTGCCCCCCGCGGGGGGACTCATCGAGGCTGTACGTCGGCCACTCTGCGGCCAGACGGTTCAGCCAGTCCGTCGGGTAGCTGGCCTCAGCGAACCGCATCGCCTGGACCAGCGGATCATCCTCAAAGCGGGGCCGGCCGATCCTTCCCCGCAGAATGTCCGTCATGGTGGTGGTCCTCCCGCCGACGGTGTAGACGATCGGTGTCCCGTTGCCGTAGTCCCGCAGCCGAGACAAGACGTCGAGGTAAGCGGCGCGGCGGGCCTCCCCGATCTGCACACCGAGCGCCTCCAGCTGCTCGCCGAGGGTCTTGTACCGCAGCTTCGCTTCGGCGCTGTCCAGCCGCGCCTCAAACAGGTCGGTGTCGCCGGTCCCGTCGTTGTCCCGGATCAGGGTCCTGGCGAGTTCCCGGACCCGGCTGCTCTCGTTGACGTCCGTCAATGAGTCGATGACGTCGTACCAGCCGGTGAAACCGTTCTCGACGGCAATCCGTTCGAGGTCCAGCGCCCGGTCGGCTTGGAGTTTGTTGATGAGGGCTTCCGCCGCGAGGTGTTCGTCCAGCGCGTCGGTCCTCGCGTCGGTCAGTTCTTGCAGCGGCCGGTTGTAGCTGCCGTCGGGGCCGGGTGTCACGGCGTCGCCGAGGGCCGCCCGGATCAGCGTGTTCGTTTCCTGCTGCACGTCCTTCCCGGCGGCGACGAGGACGCGGGTCTGCGCGTCGGCGGTCGCTGACGGGCCGCCGTCGGTGGACCGGGATGGGATCATCCGGGTCACCAGCGTCGGGGTCGGGACGGTCCCCGATTCCAGTGCCGCCACGTCGAGGTCGGTGAAGGTGGCGATCTCGGCCAGTTCCTTCCCGAAGTCGTCGGGGTTGGCCGGCAACGCCACCTTGTAGGCGCGGGGCCGCGACGGAAGGTACCCGACTGGGCAGGGCAACCCAGGTAGCGGGGTGTTCACGCGGCGGACTCCGCGTTGGTCGGCCAACCCCGACGCCAACGCCAACGTCAGGCCGCGGCTGATCGCCTCGGTCTGGAACGTGGGCGGGTTGAACGACCACTGGTCGGCGACCCGGCTGACGAACCGTACATCGGTCTCGCCGGGCAGCCGTTCGGTGTTGTCGATCGACGCGGTGAGGCTGGCGATGTCCCGGTCCCGCAGGTTCAGAACCACCCCCCGCAGCGCCGGTGTCAGCGCCTCCACCTGGTTCGGGTCGGTCACGTCAAGTGCGGTGAGCAGCGACGCCACCTCGTAGACGACGTCGCGGCGGGACTCCCGCATCTCGTTGAGCCGGTTCCGGGCGTCGGCCAGGGTCTGCGCGTACCGGAACGGCGTCAGGTAGCTGCGCCGACCGGACTCGACCTGCGTCCGGAGAGCCGCGGTGACCGCCGCGATCTTGTCGGCGGCCGCAGCTTCCAGGTAGCTCTGCGCGACCTGCTGCAGGTAGTTCACGTCGGCTGCGGCCAGCCGCTCGATCAGCGGCGGCTCCTCGCCGTCCATGACGACATGCACTACCTCGGAGCCGTTGTCGGTGCGGACTGTCAGTGTCGTCGCCGCGGCGGTTACTGTCCCGCGGCCGCCCGTACCGGCACCGCCATCTGCGCGATCCGGGCGGTGGTCAGCTTCGTCCGCTTGGCGATCTCGTGGTTCGGGGCGCCGGACTGGATCAGTTCGGTGATCGCCGCGTCCCGGACCGCGCGGACCTCGTTGAGCAGAGGCACGTCGTCGGTGGTCACTCGGGCGACCTCCGCGGCCCCAGCGCCCGCGGCCCGGACCTCGTCGTCGGTCATGCCGTCGGTCAGCGTGTAGTCGAACCGGGCGGCCTTGGCCCGCGCCGTGTACCACATGTTGCGGGACCCGCCGAGGACGTCCCTGTAGATGGTGACCGCCTTGTGGCCGCGGCGGTGCAGCGTGCACGCCATCAGGTCCCGGGTGTTCCGGGCTTCCGCGTTCTCGGCGGCAGCGGTGTCGAGCAGCGTCTGCGCCCCGTCGAGCCGTTCCCACGGGTCGCGGCGTCGGCGGATCGACGCCAGTGCCTGAGCGGTGGTTGCCATCGGGTGTGCTCCTGTCGAGGGGTGTGTGCGGCTCTCCCGCGCCGCGGGGTGGTGACAGTCGAGTGTACCCGCGTTTAGCGGGTGTACGGGAAGGGGCCGGGGCCCCCCGGTTTCAGGGGAACCCCGGCCCTGTGCAGGTCAGGTGGCGGGCACCACGTCCAGCTTGCAGCGGGACACGGTGGTCTGCTTCCGGCCCTGGTACTCCTCGTGACCCTTGACCGTCGCCTTGCCGGTGACGACCTGCCCGACCTCGAAGGTCAGGGACCCCGACGCGAACCACTTGAACAGGCCCGGCCCGTCGACCTCCCGCATGATCAGCAAGGTGGTCGTGCCGTAGTCGCCGTCGATGTACCGGACCGCCTCGACCGTGGCGGTGATCGTCTGCCGGACCTTGACGGTGCCGACGTACTCCGACGGGGTGGCGTCGGCCGGCTTCGCGGCCTCGACCCGCTCGACGTGCTTGGCGTACCCGGCGACACGCCCCCTGCTCCACGAGCTGACTGACCCGCTCGCGCTGGCCATCGACGTCGGCCTCCCGCCGCATACGCCGCTACTGGCCGCACACGATCTGGACAACTATGCCCTCCCCCTGGCCACCAGGCTGTCGCGCCGAGGGAACCGCCGAATCGTCAGCGTTTGGTGCACAAAACGACACAACGACACGTCCTATATTGCCGTGGCGGAAGCGACCCCTTCAAAAGAGCCACCGGTGGCCACGGCATGGCACGAGGTGCGGACCAGCGCGTCGACGGACACCGCGGCGTACAAGCAGCAAATTAGCCGATCAGCGGCACGAGGCCACCCCAATCGAGGGGGGCCCGGTCGCGCTGCACGTCAGCTTCACAGTCGGCCCCACGAGGAACTGGCTAAACCTCTGGAAACCAACAATCGACTCCCTGGAGGCGATACTCGGCCGCTCCACGCCAGACCGACCCTGGCACCCGCAGGACGGCCGCATCACTGAGCTAACACTGCACTGCCAGGTGGACCCGTCGATCACGAACGAGGTGGCCATCACCGTCGGCGCCGCCGCGTTTAACTACCCGCCCACCGACTGACCGGGCAGACACCACCCCACTGCGTGCTGCCCCAGGGGCGAGACGTCCCGGCTACCCGTCCGCGCAGATCCGGTCGTTCCAAGTCACGAGGCCTTCCATCGGTTGGTCATAGCACGCGGGGCCGCAAGCGACCGGCATCGGCCCCCTATGACCCAGCTGCCAGCCCCCCAGGTGGCTTGATTCGGAAGCGACGTCCGTCATCGGCAACGAAGACCCAGTACTCGCGCTCCCGCACGGTGTGCCGACCCACCCGCCGGCGATGCACGTGGTGTTCCCACACCCCGCCCGCCTCGTACGCGAACCTCCGCGTGTGCTGGGTCACCCACCGGGCCGCCCGCTGAGCGTTACGCCGTCCGCGACGGGCATCGACCCGAGCGGCGAACTCGCTCTCCGGAGGCCGACCCATGGCGTACGCAGCACCAGAGACCCCGCCCCCATCCTGGCGGAGAGCGTCTGACTCGCCGTTCGGCGCTCGCTTGCCGGTGACGGGTCTGCCGGGAGCAGTGTTGGCGTCGGAGCTTGCACAAGTGCTGAGCACGCCGTCTCGGCGTTCGCGTCCGACGCAGGCCTCAACGGTTCGACCTGAGCGAGTGCGGACCTTCGTGCCTACGCACAGTTTCTCGCA
>JBPCND010000171.1:0-15738 GCA_051001655.1 Nocardioides sp.
GCGGCACCCCGGCCTCTGGTTCGATGCGGAACAGCTCCCGGCTGCGTCCGTCCACTCCGCCCCTGTCGGCCGAGACGACCCACCCGGGCGTGCCGCGCAGGCGCTCGTCGTACCGCTGCTGCAGCCCGGAGATCCCGGCCTCGTCACCGACCTCGAAGAACCCAGCGGACTCCTTGATCATCTCCGCGGTGACCGGTCCCACCGATCCGAGGACCGGGCGGGCGAAGTCACGGGTCGGGGCCAGCGGCAGGGTGTCCTCGACGATGCCGACGCCCCTGATGCCCTCGACTCCGGCCAGAGCCCTGCCGGCCTCGGACCTGCGGAGCACGAGCGCCTCGACGAACGCCTGGTCGCCAGCCGCCGCGACCCGGCCGACAAGAGCGCGCGCGTCGACGTCGAGCACCCGGGCCAGCGCACGCGCGGACGCCTCCTGCGTCCCCGCCCCGACCCGGGTCTTGTCGATACCGAAGCGCAGCACCGGCCGGTCCTCGACGATCGTGGCTCCGTCGGCCCCGGTGATGGCCGCCCGCTCGGCCTCGAGGGGGTCCAGGTCGAGGACCTCCCCGGATTTGAGCCCGAGGACGGCTTCGTCGAAACCGACCAACCAGCCACCTGCCTCGCTCCGGGTCAGCGTTGCGACGCCTTCCCGCACCCAGGGCAGCTCGGTGCCCGGAAGCGTCCAGGTCGACCGGAGCGTGGCCGTCGCCGTCGCCGGTCCGTCCTGCGTGGACTGCTCATCCACACCGGTGACCGTGACCTGCGGCTGCACCTCGCCCATGCCGGCGGTGACCTTGCTCCACAGCTTCTGGGGAGGCTTGCTCTCGTTGGTCACGGTGACGTCCCCCAGCTCGCCGGCGGTCATCGCGTCGGCAAGCGCGACGGCGGCTTCCTGGGGTTGTTGCCCCTCGTCCACCTCCGTGGCTCGGGTGCAGCCGGCAAGGACAGCCGCCAGAGTCAGTAGGACGGCTGCGCGGAGGGCTCGACGGCTACTCACCATCCGATCGCACCATCCGAGGTGTCGGTGAGTCAAAGGGGCACGAGCCGTCGGTGCGATGAGTTTCGGCGACGGCCCCGGTCTGCCCTCTCGACGGTGCGGCGATCGGAACGCCGTTCTAGAGTGATCGAAGACGACGGGAGTCCGATGACCATCCAAACCGAGCGCCCTATCCAGACCGTGCCTCGTGCCGCTCAGCGGCCTGCGGCTGACGCCGCTCCCACCGCCGCGGCCGCGGGACACCGTGCGAGCGATGACTTCCCCGAGGTGGCGGACCCGTTCCGCCGTGAGCTCCTTGCGCACTGCTATCGGATGACCGGCTCGGTGCATGACGCCGAGGACCTGGTGCAAGAGACGTACCTTCGGGCGTGGCGGGCCTACCACTCCTTCGAGGGCCGGTCCTCGGTGCGAACCTGGCTCTACCGCATTGCCACCAACGTCTGCCTCACTGCTTTGGAGGGCAAGGACCGACGGCCGTTGCCGACGGGCCTGGGCCAGCCCGGCAGCACTGCCGGGGACCCTCTCGACGAACGCGGCGAGGTGCCGTGGCTCGAGCCGGTGCCGGACTTGATGGTGGCCGATCCCGCTCAGGCGGCCGAGGCGCGGGAGAGCATCCGGCTCGCCTTCGTCGCCGCCCTCCAACACCTTCCGGCTCGGCAGCGCGCCGTGCTCATCCTCCGGGACGTCCTGCGGTGGAAGGCTGCCGAGGTGGCCGACGCGCTCGAGACGACGACGGCTGCAGTCAACAGCGCGCTCCAGCGGGCCCATGCGCAGCTGGAGAAGGCCAAGCTGTCCCGGGACACCGTCGTCGAGTCGACCCAGGACCAGAAGGAGATGCTCGACCGCTACGTGCAGGCCTTCTGGGACAAGGACATCGACGCCATCGTCTCCATGCTGACCCGGGACGCGATCTGGGAGATGCCGCCCTTTGCCGGGTGGTACCAAGGCGCCGACAACATCGGCCGCCTCATCGACACCCAGTGCCCGGGCGGGGTGCGTGACATGCGCCTGCTCGCCACCACTGCGAACGGCCAACCAGCCTTCGGCCTTTACATGCGGAGCGCGGACGGCGACTTCGTGCCGTTCCACCTGCAGGTGCTCACACTCGATGGACCATCCGTGGACCACGTGGTCGCGTTCTTCGGCGATGGGCTGTTCGACACGTTCGGACTGCCCGACCGGCTCGTGGCGGACGCCGACGACCCGGCGTGACGGCCCTCATGCCTCCGGTCCCACGGACGGCACTGCTCGACCAGGCGCCTGCGCTGCTCGAGCGTGCGGTCGGCTACACCCGCGCCAGCCTCATGTTGGTCGCCAACGAGCCAAAGAGCGCTGCGACGCCTTGCACCGGCTGGGATCTCGCGACTCTGCTCGGCCACATGGACGACTCCCTCGCTGCCTTCACCGAGGCCGCGGATCTCGGCTACGTCGCAGCCGAGCCCGCCGAGGCGAAGGATCCCGCCGCGCTCGTCGAGTCCTTGAAGACACGAGCGTGCGCGCTGCTCGGGGCCTGGTCGACGGAGCCTGCCCGTGCCGAGACGAGTGTCGCCGGCCACGCCACGTCACTGCGACTCCTTGCCGCGGCTGGCGCTCTAGAGATCACCGTGCACGGCTGGGACGTCGCTGCCGCATGCGGATCGCCCCGGCCGATTCCGGACGCCCTGGCGCTGTCGTTGCTCGGTGTCGTGGACCTCGTCGTGGCACAGCCCGATCGCTCCGTCCGGTTCGCCGACCCCGTCGTCGTACCCCCCCAGGCCGACGCCTCGACTCGGTTGCTGGCGTTGCTGGGCCGGCACGCCTGACCCGGGTTCCCGGCCGAGAATGCGCTTCGACTTCGGGCTGAGCGGATTGCGGGATATCGTCCTCCGGTGACCCGCACGCCCAGCAACGCCCTGATGGCGGCTGCCGCATGCCTGGTCACAACGGTGTGCGTCGGTGGCGGCGTGGCCCTGGCTCCCTCGTCGGAGTTCGAGCGGCCCACCCACCTAGCCGCTTCCTTGGTCGTGGAGCCGGTCGCCGAACCCCGTGAGGCGACCACCGGGCGAGCGCGGGTGCTGGAGCGGCCGCCGACCCGCCAGAAGGCGGAGCCGCCCGTGACGATCAAGGAGCGACCGGAGCCGAAGCCCAAGCCGGAGCCCGAGCCGAAACCGGAACCGAAGCCCGAGCCCCAACCGGAGCCGCCACCGCCACCCCCGGACGCGACCTTCACGATCAGCTCCTTCAACGTGCTCGGCAGCAGCCACACTCGCGGGGGCGGGATGCTCCCCGGGACGGTGCGGATCCGGCAGGCGGCCAGCCTGCTCAACATTCACAGCGTCGACGTCGCCGGGCTGCAGGAGATGCAGGGCGACCAGTACCGCGCCTTCCTGGGCGCTGCCGGTGGCACCTTCGCCGTCTATCCCGGCCTGGCTGCAGGCCCCCTCGGCGTCGAGAACTCCATCGTCTGGCGGCGGTCCGAGTGGGCACTCGAGGCCGGCCAGACCGTGCAGATCCCCTACTTCGACGGACGACCCCGGCCGATGCCCTATGTCCTGCTGCGGCACCTCGCGACCGGTCGCAGGGTGTGGGTGGCGAACTTCCACAACCCGGCCAGCAACTCCAAGCGGGGCAACAACGACGGCCACCGGGGCCGGGCCGCCGCCATCGAGACCTCGTTGGCCGCGAGGCTGTGGGCCGAGACCGGTTATCCGGTCTTCGTCACCGGCGACATGAATGACCGGGAGGCGTACTTCTGTCGGATCACCGCCGGTGCTCCGATGGCCGCCGCCAACGGTGGCAGCAACGACGGCGGTTGCCGTCCTCCGCCGTACCCGATGCCGGTGGACTGGATCTTCGGCTCGGAGGTCGTGGACTTCGTCGGCTACGTGCGTGACGAAGGGCCGCTGGTGCGGCGTACGTCGGACCACCCGATGATCCGCGCGCAGGTGCTGCTCGACGGGCTCGACGGCTTCCTCGCGACCGACTGATCTCGGCCGAGTGCCTGCGACCCGATGAGTTCCCTCGGCGGATCGAGTCCTACGGAGTAGGAACCGGGGAACGGCCTCGGATCCGAGGAGAGGAACAGGAATGCCCAAGACGACGATCTGCTTATGGTTCGACCACGAGGGCGAGGAGGCGGCCGAGTTCTACACCTCGCTCTTCCCGAACTCGCGAGTGACCGACACATCCCGGTACGGCGACGGCGGTCCCGGCCAGTCAGGAGCGGTCATGACGGTCGCGTTCGAGTTGGACGGCGCGTCGTTCGTCGCCCTCAACGGCGGCCCGGCACACGCCAGCTTCACCGAGGCCATCTCGGTGCAGATCGACTGTGCCGACCAGGCCGAGGTCGATCACTACTGGAACGCCTTCGCTGAGGGGGGCGAGGAGTCCCAGTGCGGCTGGGTCAAGGACCGCTTCGGCCTTTCCTGGCAGGTGGTCCCCCGCGCGCTGCCCGAGCTACTCGGGAGTCCGGACCCGGAGGTCGCCGCGCGGGTGATGGCCGCGATGATGGAGATGCAGAAGCTCGAGGTCGCGGACCTCGAGGCAGCAGCACGATCGTGACGAAGCCACCGCGGCCCGGCAGCCGCCTCCGTCACGGTTCGTGACGGTCCCCCCTCGCTCGTCGGCAGAGTGGTCACGAACTGCAAGATTCTCGGCCGGGAAGCTGTCGTTCCTGACCAGTGCCGGTCCGGCAGCCCGGTCATGCAGCCCAGTCAGGCAGCTCAGTCAGGTCATGACGGGCTGAGGTCCACGGTGGTCACCAGGTCGGTGACCGACGGACTGCGGGGCGTGGAGGAGAACCCGAACCGGCAAGGCGGGTCGACCGGTGCAAGCCCGCCCAGGTCCGCCCCGTCGAACGTGCCGGTGAGCCAGAGGACCTCGTGCACGTCGGTGGCGCCGTACCACTCACGGCGGCCGCCGTCGGCGGATCCGCGGGTACGCACCCCCCGCATCACCACCCGGCTGATCGGATCGGCAGCGCTGGCCCAGACCGGCTCCGTGACCAGTCGGGCCGGGAGGACGTGAAGCAGCCGGCCCAACGTCGTACGGCGGCCGATCCCGATGCCCAGCGCCAGCGAGGGCGCCGTGACCGTCCAGTCCGTCGGCGACTCCGCCACGGTCACCGGTTCGATGCGCACCTCGTCGAAGGTGTAGGTGGAGCCGATGAAATCGGCCACCCCCGCAGTCGGGGCCAACAGCACCCGATGACCGGCCGATGTCTCGACCATCACGTCCGAGAACGGGCCCCAGGGCGTGCGGTTCCACTGCCTCACGACGAGCCGTATACCAGAGGTCGAGCCGACCCCGGCGATCCGGCCGTGAAATCGAAGGCGAGTCACTGTGCCATCTTGTCCGACCGAGAGGTACTCCGTGGTGTGGGGGCACCTCGCCTCACTCCACGCCGGACCCGGCCGGCAGGCCAGCTTTGGCGAACTGGGTCCGGTGCAGCTCTGCATAGCGGCCGCCGACCTCCAGCAGCTCGTCGTGCCGGCCCCGCTCGACGATCCGGCCGCCCTCGACGACCAGGATCAGGTCGGCGGCACGGATCGTGGACAACCGGTGCGCGATGACGATGGCCGTGCGTCCCTCGAGCGCCTCGGTCAGCGCCGCCTGGACGCTCGCCTCCGACGTGGAGTCGAGATGAGCCGTGGCCTCGTCGAGGACGACCACCCGCGGCTGGGCGAGCAGAAGTCGGGCGATGGTGATCCGCTGGCGCTCGCCGCCGGAGAGCCGGTAGCCCCGCTCTCCGACGACGGTGCCGAGACCGTCCGGCAACGACTCGACGAGGTCGGCGAGACGGGCCTTGTCCAACACCTCCCAGAGCTGGTCGTCACCGGCGTCGGGACGGGCGAGCAGGAGGTTCTCGCGGACCGTCTCGTGGAAGAGGTGACCGTCCTGGGTGACCATCCCGAGCGTGTCCCGGATGGAGGCGAAAGACAGCTCGCGTACGTCGACGCCTCCGAGCCGGACCGATCCGGAGTCGACGTCGTACAACCGACCGAGCAGCTGCGCGATCGTGGACTTGCCTGCGCCGGAGGACCCGACCAGAGCCACCAGCTGTCCCGGCTCGGCACGGAAGGAGACGTCGTGGAGGACGTCCACGCCGCCGCGCGTGTCGAGGGTCGCCACCTCCTCCAGGGAAGCCAAGGAGACCTTGTCGGCAGCGGGGTAGGCGAACCCGACCCCGTGCAGCTCGACCGACACACCACCGTCCGGAACCTCGACGGCGTCGGGCCGCTCGGTGATCAGCGGCTTCAGGTCGAGCACCTCGAAGACTCGCTCGAAGCTGACCAGTGCGCTCATCACCTCGACGCGGGCACTGGCCAGGCCGGTCAACGGTGCGTAGAGCCTGGTCAGCAGCAGGGCCAGTGCCACGACGGCCCCCGGCTCGAGACTGCCTCGGAGCGCGAACCAACCGCCGAGTCCGTAGACCAGCGCGAGGGCCAGGGCTGACACGAGCGTGAGTGCGGTGACGAAGAGGACCTGCACCATCGCGGTGCGGACGCCGATGTCACGCACCCGTGTCGCCCGGCCCACGAAGTCGGCGGTCTCCCGTTCCGGCACCGCGAACAGCTTGACCAAGGTGGCGCCCGGCGCGGAGAACCGTTCGGTCATCCGGGTGCCCATCAGCGAGTTGTGGTTGGCGGCCTCGAGCTCCAGCGAGGCCAGCCGGCGACCGAAGCGACGAGCCGGAAGGACGAAGATCGGGAGCAGGAGCAGGGCGAGGACGGTGATCTGCCAGGACAGAGCCAGCATCGCGATCAGCGTGAGGACGAGCGCGACGATGTTGCCGACCACCCCGGACAGCGTGTCGGAGAATGCCCGCTGCGCACCGATCACGTCATTGTTCAGGCGACTGACCAGTGCGCCCGTGCGCGTGCGGGTGAAGAACGCGATCGGCATCTGCTGCACGTGCTCGTAGACCACCCTGCGTAGGTCGAGGATCAGCCCTTCACCGATGCTGGCAGAGAGAAAGCGAGTCACCAGACCCACGGCAGCCTCGGCGACGGCGATGACCGCGATGAGGATCGCGATCTGCAACACCTGTTCGTAGGGATCGCGCTCGATGATCACGTTGACCACCTGACCCGCAAGGAGCGGTGTCGCCACCGCGAGCACCGCGAGGACAACGCTGGTGACCATGAACCAGGTCAGCATCACGCGGTGCGGGCGGGCGAACTCGAGGATCCTCCTGACGGTCGCCCACGAGAAGGGCCGCTGCTCCTGCTGCGCGACCATCATGTGGTAAAGCGAGCTCCATGCCGCCATCTCCATGCTCATGGAGTCACCGTAGGAGTTCGAGCCCACGTGAAGTCAACGTGATTCGCCTCCTCCACCTCCGCGAGACCCGATTCTGACCGTAGATTCCCCCGATCCCTAGGGTTCCCTCATGGCCAACCACCACTTCGGAAAGTTCGGGGACGTCTGGAAGCACATGGTCCTGGACGAGGTCCTCGCGCACGTGAGCCCCGCGCGATATGCGGAGACACACGCGGGCTCGGCGGCGTACCCAATGATCCGCGACGCGGAACGCGACTACGGCGTCCTCCAGTTCCTCGACCGTGCGAGCTTCTCGGACACTCTTGCCGCATCCGCGTTCCACGACGTGGCGTCTCGCTTCGTGACCGGCGAACCCGCGCTCTACCCTGGGTCGGCCCTGCAAGCGATGACGCTGCTGGGAGACGACTGCGCGTACCTGCTCTGTGACACCGACCCCGTGAGCGTCGTCGACCTCGGAAGGTACGCCGGTCGGCTGGAGCTCTCCCGTTGCGATGTGCTGCACGGAGACGGCATGTCGGCTGTGCACGAACGGCTCTCAGACCGGCTGACGACGGTGGTTCATATTGACCCGTTTGACCCTTTCGCCCGCGAGGCCGGCGGACTCTCCGCGCTGGAGTTGGCGGCCGAAGTCTCCGACGCCGGTCACTCGCTCGTGTACTGGTACGGCTACGACAGTCCCCACGAACGATCCTGGGCCCTCGACGTCATCGGCTCCCGAACGGGGACATCCCTGTGGTGCGGTGACCTGATGGTCGACTCGCCTGCCGGCTTCTCAGACCGCAACGGAGACCTGGGGATCGCGACCACGCCAGGGACAGGTTGTGGCGTCGTCCTCGCCCATGCCACCACGCCAGTCGTCGACAGATGCGAGGAGCTCGCCCACGCTCTCGTCGAGATCTACGAAGGAGCCGCCTTGCCCTCCGGCTTGCCAGGCCGTCTCGACCTCACCGTCGTGACGACCTAGTCGGGCGCGGGCACGGAGTCCGGTGACCTCGACATCGGCGTCGTCATGGTCACGAGGCATGCTGTGGTCGTACATTCGTCTCCCAGGTCGGTCAGGCGCGTGCCTCCTCTCCCAGGCCGGAGGTAGCGCCGGTGACCAGCACCGTGCGTCCGTTCAGCGCCCCGGCGGCGGGTCGGCGGGCCACCAGTGCTTCCGGAGTGCCGGGCCGATGCGCGTGTAGCCCAGCACCACGGACCGATCCAGCACGGAGTCGAGAATGTTGAACAAGGCATGTGGGGTACTTCCGTCACGGGGCATTCACAGCACGCTCCTTCTCTTGTTCGACGACCTCATCGAAGTGTGTCGGCGACATTGAGGCGATCGAGCGGGTGCTCGTCCGCCGCGACGCCGGCACCCGCCTCGAGGCCGCCATCGCTGGTGCTCTCGACGCCGCCGCTCCCGCCACATCATCGGTCGACGCCGACCTGCGCCGTCGGCATCCGCATCTGATCCCTCAGCGGCTGCGCAAGTCGACGCTCCTGGCGCTGTCCTGGGCCATGGCGCGAGATCGCTCGAGTGACCGACAGCACCACGATCTTCGCCGACCTCGGGACACCGGCTGTGCCGTCGCACACCGACGAACGCATCGCTCTGGTGCCACTGGCGACGGACGCCGGTGCGCCGGGAGTGGTTCGTGGTCTGCAACAGCCTTCGGTTGCCGGTGGTGCTTACCGCTTGGGAGCTGCCCGGCCAACAGGAGGAGCGCGACCGCCGGCGGCTCTTCGAGTGCGGTTGGGCGGTCGATCCAGCCGCCGTCCGCGACGCCATCCGGACCTGCGCCCCGGTGGCAGCAAGCCGGGGCGTTCCCAACGTCGTCGGGGAAGACAGGGTCCGGGCTTCCGACCTCACCCCTAGTAGCGCCGATCCAGCCGCGGTTGGCGCCTTGTTCCGTCGAATGGTCTGCTACGTCGACCGCGCGTAGGCCTCCGCCCCCGGGGTCCAGGGTCCTGCTGGTCACCGGTCGAGGAACTCCCGCGAGCGCTGCACCGCCAGCGCCGCCGCGTCCGCGTCGTACGAGGGCAGCGAGCTGTCGGCGAACAGGTGCTGGTCGCCCGAGTAGACGAATAGTTCGGCCAGCTCGGAGCCGACCGTCTCGACCAGCTCGCGAGCGGCGTCGATGTCGCCTTCCAGTGCGAAGAACGGGTCCTTGTCCATTCCGTGGATCTGCACCGGGACCCCGTCGGGCCACGGCCCGAACGCCCACTCGCCGGTGATGGGAAAGCAGGACTCGTAGAGCAATGCGCCTCGCGCGCCGGGCCGGGTCTGGGCGAGTCGCTGCGCTGTGCCGACACCGAAGGAGAAGCCGGCATACACCAGGCCCGCGGGCAGTTCGGCCACGGCCCGGTCGGCGCGCTCGTCGAGCACCTCGTCCCCGATGCTCCGGGTGAGCGCGACGCCTTCGTCGATGGTCGCCGGTTGCTGGCCGTCGAACATGTCCGGCGTGTGCACGGTGTGCCCGCCGACGCGCAGCTCCTCGGCGAACGCGCGTATCCCGTCGGTCAGTCCCTGCACGTGGTGGAAGAGCACGACTTCGGCCATCTCTATACTCCTGTCATCGGACGACGGTGATCGAATGATCCATAACCTTAGAAGGGTCGGGGTATGTCGGTCAATGAGCAGATGCCGGACTACGACCTCGACGAGATGGTCGTGGTCACCGCGCCCGCGCAGCTGCGCGCGCTAGCAGACACGCTGCGCACCACCCTGCTGGAGCTCCTCCTCGAGAGGGCAGCCTCGGTCACCGAGATGGCGCAGGCTGTCGACCGCCCCAAGAGCACCGTCGCCTACCACGTGAACCTTCTCGTCGACGCCGGCCTTGTCCGCGTGGTGCGCACCCGGCGGGTGCGAGCGATCGAGGAGCGCTACTACGGCCGGGTCGCCCGCACGATCTACATCGGAGTGCTCAACCGCCCTGAGGACAAGCAGATCGTGGCCGCCATCAACGGGCTCGCAGAGGCGGCAGCCGAGTCAGCTCCGGCCAACGCGACCGACGAGCTGCGGTGCTTGCTCGTGCACGCTCGCATCCCGATCGAGGAGGTGCGGAACTTTTGGGCACAGGTTCAGGAGGTCGCACGCCGGTTCGCCCAGATCCCCTGGGCCGGCGACCAGGTCTACGGCTTCGTCGCCGGCCTCTACCCCACCAACGCCCCCGTCCTCCCCGACGCCGAGCGTGAATCAACCGACTGACGCGAACGGCGTGCGTGGCGCCGCTCCTCAAGCATGCCTCCTTCACGGTTCGAGATGGGCCAGCGAGCAGCGCGCCTCGGCGGTTTGACAGGGAGGGCTTTGGCGCGGAACGCTGCGGCGGCACCGTGAGGGATCCTGCCAGTGCGTGTGCGGTCTTGTTCTCAGTCGGGTACGGGGCTTCAGGCCGGCCACGATGTTGAACGCACCGGTGATCACGTTGAGTGCCACGATGGCCGACGGTGTCGGAGATCTCGCGGTCACGGTAGCCGTGGCTGTGCAGCGACTCGATCTCTTCGTCGGTGATCGAGGTCATCGAGGTCGGCTCGACGTACGCGCGGAAGCCGAAGGCCACCATCGCGGCGACCGTCGGGTCTGAGGAGTGCCGTGGTGGCCGACGCCAACGCCTCGAATCGGCTCAACGTGCCACCATCTCGGGCGACGCCCGGTCCGTCCGAGCAACGGTCGTCGTGAGTTCGCCCGAGTCGGTTGTCTTCGCCTTGAAGCTGCGCAGCCGCAGGCTGTTGCTGACGACGAACACAGATGAGAACGCCATCGCGGCGCCGGCAAGCATCGGGTTCAGCAGACCGGCCGCGGCCAGGGGCAGGGCGGCGACGTTGTAGGCGAACGCCCAGAACAGGTTGCCCTTGATGGTGCTGAGCGTGCGCCGGGACAGTCTGATCGCGTCGGCGGCCACCCGCAGGTCACCCCGGACGAGAGTCAGGTCGCTGGCCTCGATCGCCACGTCGGCGCCGGTGCCCATAGCCAGGCCGAGGTCGGCCTGGACGAGCGCGGCGGCGTCGTTGACGCCGCCCCCGACCATCACCACGACTTTGCCCTCGGCCTGGAGCCGCTTGACGACGCCGACCTTGTCGGCGGGCAGTACGTCGGCGATCACCGCCTCGGGGACGATGCCGACCTCCTCTGCGACGGCGCGGGCGACGGCCTCGTTGTCGCCGGTCAGCAGCATGGGGGTCAGCCCGAGCTCCCGGAAGCGTCTGATCGCCTCGGCCGAGGTCGGCTTGACCGCG
Source organism: Nocardioides sp. (assembly GCA_051001655.1). GTDB lineage: Bacteria > Actinomycetota > Actinomycetes > Propionibacteriales > Nocardioidaceae > Nocardioides_B. The sequence continues at coordinate 11,474 of JBPCND010000171.1, forward strand.
TCGGCCACCACGACGATCCCGCGCGCCCGGCCGTCCCAGCCGACCGCGACGGCGGTCCCCCCGGTGGCATGGGCCGTACTTACTGCCTGCTCGAGATCGGGCGGCAGGTGCTGCGACCACTCCTCGAGCAGCCGAGGACGACCGACCAGCACGGCACGGCTGGCGTCGCCGTCCACAACGACTCCGTGGACGCCGAGGCCCTCTACGTTGGCGAAGTCGCTGACGGTCGGAAGGACTCCGCCCTGATCGCGGGCGCCGGCGGCGATGGCCCGGGCGATCGGGTGCTCGGAGGCGTCCTCGAGGGCGCCGGCCAGTCGGAGTACCTCGTCGGGGGACTCCCCGGGGGCGGGGACCACCTCGCGCAGGGTCATCAGCCCGGTGGTGACGGTGCCGGTCTTGTCCAGCACGATCGTGTCCACGCGACGCGTCGACTCGAGGACCTCGGGGCCCTTGATCAGGATGCCCAGCTGGGTGCCGCGGCCGGTGCCCACCATGAGCGCGGTCGGCGTGGCCAGTCCCAGGGCGCAGGGGCAGGCGATGATCAGGACCGCCACGGCAGCGGTGAACGCGGCAGGGAGCCCCTCCCCGGTGACGATCCAGAACCCGAGCGTGGCGGCAGCGAGGGCGATCACGATCGGTACGAAGATGCCGGACACGCGGTCGGCGAGGCGCTGGACGTCGGCCTTGCCGTTCTGGGCGTCCTCGACGAGGCGGGCCATCTGCGCGAGCTGAGTGTCGGAGCCGATCCGGGTCGCGCGGACCACGAGCCGGCCCCCGGCGTTGACGGTTGCCCCGACCACAACGTCCCCGACCCCGACCTCGACTGGGACGGACTCGCCGGTGAGCATCGAGGCGTCGACCGCCGAGGCGCCGTCCTCGATCACCCCGTCGGTGGCGATCTTCTCGCCGGGTCGCACGACGAAGGCGTCACCGACGCTCAGCTGGTCGGTGGGGACGCGGGTCTCGACCCCGTCCCGGAGGACCGCGACGTCCTTGGCGCCGAGCTCGAGCAGCGCCCGCAGGGCGGCGCCGGCTCGACGCTTGGAGCGGGCCTCGAAGTAGCGACCCGCGAGGATGAACGTCGTCACCCCTGCGGCCGCCTCCAGGTAGATGTTGCCGGCGCCGTCGGTGCGTTCGACGGTGAACTCGAAGGCATGGGTCATGCCCGGTGTGCCGGCCGTGCCCCAGAAGAGCGCGTAGACCGACCAGCCGAGCGCAGCCAGCGTGCCCATCGAGATCAGGGTGTCCATGGTCGAGCTGCCGTGCCGCAGGTTGACCCACGCGGCGCGGTGGAAGGGCAAGGCCCCCCACACCACGACGGGTGCGGCAAGCGTGAGCGAGAGCCACTGCCAGTAGGTGAACTGGAGTGCCGGGATCATCGCCATCGCGATCACCGGGACGGTCAAAGCCGCGGAGACGAGCAGCCGTTGCCGCAGCGACCGGGTCGGGTCCTCCGGCTCGGCCTCGGCCCCGGCTGGGGGGCTGTCATCGGTACGCGGCAGCGCGGCGTCGTACCCCGCCTGCTGGACCGTGCTCACCAGGTCCTCCAGCGACAGCTCGCCAGGGAAGGTGACCTTGGCCTTCTCGGTCGCATAGTTGACCGTGGCCGTCACGCCGTCGAGCTTGTTCAGCTTGCGCTCGATCCGGTTGGCGCAGGACGCGCAGGTCATCCCGCTGATCTCGAGCTCGATGTCGCTGGTCGGCGGTGGGGTCGAGCCGATCGGCTCGGTCACGGAAGTCATCGGGGCTCTCCTCGGTAAGTCTGCGGATGGTTCAGTGACCGCTGTGGCCGTCGGTGGTGACGGTGAACGCGGCGGTGCGGACCTCGTCCTGGTGCTGGAAGTCCAGATAGAGGTGGTAGGTGCCGCTGCTGGGCACGGTGGCGTAGAACACCACGTCGGGGCCCGGCTGCGTGCTGCCGTCGTCCGGTGTGCCGTCGGGGTGGACGTGGAGGTAGGCAAGATCGCCGGCGCGTAGGGCGACGAGGTGGCCGTCACAGTGACCGGCGTCCTGGGCGGTGGCAGGTTCGGAGGACATCGGGACGACCGCGTTGCCGATACCGAGTGTGATCGCGAAGATCGCCGCGAGGGCGGCCACGAAAGCGATGACCTTGGTGGCGGTTCTCATGCGAGCTGGTAGCCGGCCTCTTCGACGGCGGCCTGCACGGCTGCGTTGTCGACGGGCTGGTCGCTGGTGATGGTCAGGGCGCCGGTCTCGAGGACCACCTCGACATCGCTGACGCCGGGGATCTCCTGGACCTCCTCGGTGACCGAGGCCACGCAGTGGCCGCAAGTCATGCCGATAACGGTGTAGGAGCTGGTGTCGCTCATGACTCTTCCTCCTTGTGGGCTGTGATGGTCAGGACCGGACGAGGCGGCCGATCGCGGCGGAAGCTTCCTTGATCTTGTGATCTGCTTCGGGTCCGCCGGCCTTGGCCGCGTCCACGACGCAGTGGCTAAGGTGCTCGTTGAGCAGACCGAGGGCGACCGATTGCAGCGCCTTCGTCATCGCGGAGACCTGGGTGAGGATGTCAATGCAGTACTGCTCCTCCTCGACCATCCGCTGCAGGCCTCTGGCCTGCCCCTCGATCCGGCGCAGACGCCGCAGGTAGGCGTCCTTGTCATGGATGTAGCCGTGATGGTGAACAGCCTCCGGCGTCGCCTCGCTCATGTCGTCCTCTCTCGGTGGTTTCCTCAGTTCGAGCGTACCCCCCGGCGGTATATTGTGCTCGGTCGGGTGTCGGGCTGCCGCCGGCCGCCGGCCGCGCTTGTGGCTCCGGCGACGTCGAGGAGGCGCATAGGCTGATCTGCAACAGACTTGCATAACGCAAGTGTTCAACAAGTGGGAGTTTGTTCAACTTAGCTGCATGCTTATAGCAATGGTGTCGCGATGCAGCGAAGATTGGCGGACCCCCTGCGGGCCACTTTGCCGAATCGCCACTCCACTGAGGAGCTGGCAAAGTAGAGGACCTCGTAGAGACGCGCACTCGCAGACTGGCGGTGCTGCACCCGCAGGACGCCCCCGTCCCGGGATCCTCACCGGACGGGTCAAACGGGACGGTCGTTGACGTGCACGCCTTTGACCTGTGGCGTCACCGCTCAGGGTTCCGCTATCGGGACGGCCGGCGAACGTCAAAACACGGCCGGACATGCCGATGATCCGGACATTGTGGATATGCGGGTGACCGCCCGATGCCGATGAGCGGATGAGGGATACTCGGTCTCGGGGCGTCGCGTGCCTCAGACCGCTCACACCACGGAGGATCGCGATGGGCGTGGAAGTGACGCGGGAAGCGGCGGGCGTCGCTGTGTCCTCGCCCGGTGGTCGCCTGCTGGTGGGTCGACACGCCCATGATGGGCGCTGGGCCACCATCGGTGGGTCCGTCGAGGACGCGGAGTCGCCCGACGACGCAGCCAAGCGTGAGGCGCGCGAAGAGGTCGGCTTGGTACTCGATTCCCTTCGCCCGCTCGGGAGGTTCGCAGATTCACCGATCTACGACGTGACGTATCCGGATGGAATCGTGGTCCGATACGCGGTCACGATGTACGCCGCCGATCGCGTAGACGGCGGGGTGGATCACCGACACGATCAGGCGACCGCCTGACTTCAGCACGCGTCGCAGCTCGGCGAGGGGGCCGACCCAGTCCTCGAGGTAGTGCAGGACAAGGGATGCGATGACGTCATCGAACTTGGCGTCGGCGAACGGCAGCGGCGCGGCGAGGTCGACACGTACAACTCGGCGCTTCCACCCAGCCTCTGGCGGGCCAGGTCGACCATGGCTGCACTCGAGTCGAAGCCGGTGACGACGGCCCCCTTGGCGGGCGATGCTGCCGACAGTGGCCCGGATCCGCACCGCGTCGAGCATCCGGTGGCCGGAGACGTCGCCAGCGAGGCGAAGCATTGCGGGGCGCTCGTAGTAGCCGTTGAAGAGGTTGGACTCGTTCTCCGCAGAGTAGGCATCCGCGAAGCTGTCGTAGTCGCTGGCCGACACCATGGACTCGTCATCGCAGGGGGCATGGGCTCATTCGTACCGGGTCCACAAGGGTGCGACAACCCAACACACCGAGTTCGTGCCGCTGAGCACCCACTCCCTGAATCGCCCGCTTATGCCCGCTAACCGCGCGCTTCTGGCGAGTTGCGGACGTTCGATTGGTTGGCGCGGGCGGAACTTGCAGGGGTCAGCTGAGCCAATCGGCGTAGAAGATCCCGAGGCCGGCCGCAACGCAAACACCGGCGATGATCCAGAAGCGGATGACCACGGTGAC